>JAQWRC010000051.1 GCA_029243925.1 Phycisphaerales bacterium | reverse complement strand
GCGGGCCATGGGCATGACCAGTGATCACGAGTCGATTGTGGCGGCGATCAACGCGGGGCGCGTTCATCAAATCGATATGGCACGTGCCAATGGCGAGCCATGTCTCCTCATGGCCAGTTGTGGATTTGATGCGGCAGTGGTGCATGACCTAGCCGCCCGTCGGAGCGGTCCAATTTCGCATTGGAGTTACCTCCCAAGCATCCTGAGGCAGTGGCTGCGGTGGCAACCCGTTCCCATGCATGTCACGGTGGATGGCGCATGCATCGAAGCGGAGCATGTTGGACTGTGCTTTGTCTGCAACAGTCGCGAATACGGTGGGCGATTCAATCCCGCTCCTGAAGCCCGCATGGACGATGGAGTGCTGGATGTGGTGCTGTTGCCGACACGAAGTCGATGGGGCCTGCTCCGCTGGATGATGAAGGCACGCAAAGGGCGGCATGTCGATGACCCTCGAATTGTGCATGCGCGGGGTCGGTCGGTACAGATCAAGTGCGGGTCAGCCGTACTCTGGCAGGTTGACGGTGATCGGCCACCTGAGGCAGCCCAAGGTGTGGATGTGGGGCTTGAGGTGGTTCTTGAACCGGCTGCATTGCCAGTGCTGCTGCAGAACTCATCGTGACTATTTCGTAACTCAGCGGGGTTCCAGCGGAGGGAGGAGCGTATGGGCTCTGATTTTCCGGGGATCTCTTGCAGTTGCTCCTTGAGGTGATACCTTGGATTCCGGAGAGACCCGGCGACGTCTGCATGACGAATCGCCCTAGAGGAGCCCCCATGATGTTCAGATCATTGATGACGTTGTGTCTCGCATTTGCGATGCATGCTCTTGTTGGAACACCGACCCTGGCGGCTGATCGCGGCCCGCATTACGAAGAAGACGACGATGCTGGAAGTCTTCCTGGTGATTCCAAGAAGCTCGAGGGAAATGGCCCTCTGCGGTCCATCACCGGTGCGCTGACGGGCGGAAGCCGTGGCGGCGATTACCAGGACATGTATGAGATTTATGTCGCCAACCCTTCGGAGTTCGTGCTTAGAGTGGCGCAGGTCTCTGCGGGTTTTGACACACAGCTCTTCCTCTTCGATGCATCAGGTCGTGGCATGCTGGGAAACAACAGTTCAAACGTTGATGGGCAAGGGTCGATCAATGCTGTCCTGACAAATGCAGCGACAGACGAGACCGGCGTGGTGTTGAATAAGCCGGGTTCGTATTTCATCGCGATTTCTGGCTTTCCCAGCCGCCCTGGAAACAGCGCAGGCCCGATCTTTGACTTCAATCCAGACACGCCGTTTGAGGTTTCAGGTCCTGATGGCAAGGGCGGCGCTTATCCGATCCAAGGCTGGTATCCGGAAGGGGACACTGGTTCCTACTACATCGAGTTATCCGGTGTGAACTTTCTGACTCCATCACCAGGAGCATGCTGCTACCCCAGCGGATCCTGTGAGATTACCGATGCCAACGTCTGCGAAGACGCTGGCGGAACATTTGGAGGCAGCGGCACGTCCTGTGAGGATGTCGAATGCTCAACAGGCGCCTGCTGTTTCCTCAAGGAGTTCTGCTATTGGGAGTGTCTTGAACTTTCCGAGGGCGACTGCCTGCAGGAGTACGCTGCGACCTGGTACGGACTCGGGTCACGGTGCGAAGACATTGTGTGTCCAGATCCATGCGTTGGAGCATGCTGCGTAGATGGTGGCTGCGTGCTCACGGTCCAGGCACTGTGCGATGCGCAGGAAGGCGTGTTCCATGCCTACAAGATGTGCGATGACATCGAATGTCAGCCCAACAACGATGATTGTCCGGGCGACATCAATGGTGACGACGCCGTCAACATTCTCGATCTGCTGAAGGTCATCGAGTATTGGGGCGATTGCCTGTAGGAATCACGTGTCATCAGCATTGGGGTCGTCACGGTAACGCTGCGCGTCCTCAGGCCGGTTCGTCTGCTCGTAGAGTTGTACGAGTGCAGCCGCTGTTTCTCGTGCGCTGGTGGAAGTGGATCCCGCCCCGGCGTCTGAGGTCAAATGGTTCCATGCACTGAGCAGCAGAGGCTCGGCCTCTTCATGCTGGCCGGTTGCGAGCAGGCACTGTCCAAGGTTCAATTCCGTCCATGCAATCTTTGCAGGTGCGTCTGCACGTTCGATCCGTTCGGTGCGGATGCCCTGCAGGAGCGAAATCGCCTGCAGGTACTTTCCGGTGCGCAGTTGAATGCGGGCTTTCATTTCCAGGCTGTCTGACAGCTGGTAATGACCGTCTTCCAATACGTCCCGACGAATATCGTACGCTTCATCAGCGAGCGCCTCTGCATCTCCAAAGTCATCCATTTGCAGTCGGATGCTGGCAAGAGCCTGCTTGCCGGTCGCAATCTGCAATCGATTTCCCGCATCGGCATTGCGGACTGTCTTTGACTCAGCTTCCAGGCGACGCAGGCCAGCTTCCTTGATGCGGAGCGAGGATTCGATGAAGCTGCCTGCTTCTTCGAGATTTCCAAGCCGGTAGTGGCACATGCCGATGTTGTGCTGAAGCCGTCCAATCCTCCAGTCGTCCTCAGCGCCGTCGTTCTGGTCTGCAAGGAGCGATGCGGATTGGATGTAGAAGTCAATGGCCTCCTCTGGGCGCGACTTGGAGAGTAGGAGCCCCAGGCCATTGAGCACGCTGCCGCGAGATCCTTGCAATCGTGCCTGTTCTGCATCAGGGGCACCACCCAGCAACCGGTCGTAGGACTGGAGCGCATGGCGCATGTTGCGCTCAGCGTCTTCAGGCAAGCCGAGATGGCGATATGTTGATCCAAGATGGTGCAGTGAATCAGCGATGTCGTGATGCGGGTCGATAAGCTGACGTTGTCGTATATCCAGTGCATCTTGGAAGAACGTTTTGGCTTGATCCCATCGAGCCTGCTTGTAGGCGACCCGGCCAAGATTGTGGAGGGCACGAGCCGACTCGACGCTTGAGCCACGTTGCTCTTCAGAGAACGAAAAGTATGCTTGCTCAAGATGCTTCTGGGCCAGGTCATACCGGTCGAAGCCGATGAAGCTTTCACCCAGATCGTTGTAGATGCGGGAGCTGATGTCAGGGTCGTCGCCGAGGTCCGCTTGCACGACATCTGACCATGCCAGCAGCATGTCGACTGCCGTGGTTGCGGTGGATCCCCGTTGGACGTTCTCGGGGTCCGCGGAGGCGATCACGTTGGAGGCCATGCCGAGCGTGCCGGCCAACCGTTGGTTGGCGAGGGTGACATTGGCATACAGCACGGACATGGTGATGGCGACGGCGATGATGAGCATCACGAAGCCCGCAGCAAGTCCAACGCCGATTCGGTGCCGCTGCACGAACTTCCGCATGACATACATGGTGTCATCGCGCCGAGCGACGATGGGTTCATGCGCAAGCCACCGCTTCAGGTCATCTGCAAGATCGCGCACGGATTGATACCGTCGATCTGGTTCCTTGGCGAGTGTCATCAGCAGGATCGTTTCAAGATCCGCATCGAACTCAGGATCGATTGTTCGGGGTGAAATCGGTTTCGACTCGAGAATCCCCTTGATCATGTCGAGGATGTTTCCGGCAAGTTCGTAGGGACGATCGCCAAGCAGCAGTTCATAGAGCATGACGCCCAGGGCATAGACATCGGTGCGGGTGTCGATGAGATCGGGATCCCCCCGGACCTGCTCCGGCGATGCGTACGCGAACGTCCCCATGAATTCGCCCGCGGCGGTGGCGAGCATCGCAGTTTCATTCATCGCTTCCGGACCGACGACCTTCGCAAGTCCGAAGTCGAGCACATGCGGCATCGCATCGGTGTCCACGAGAATGTTCAATGGCTTGAGGTCGCGGTGGATGATTCCGCGTTGATGTGCGGAGATCACGGCATCGCAGACCTTGAGGAAAAGCTGGACATGTTCTTCGAGGGTCAGTGCTCGTGCCGATCCGTTCTCGTCTTCCAGACGGAACAGGTTCAGTGCAACGCCATCGATGTATTCCATGGCCGTGAACAGGCGACCGTCCGGCGACACGCCGCTATCGAACACGGTCACAATGCCGGGGTGGTTCATGGAGGCGACAAGTTCGACTTCGCGCTCGAACCGAAGTCGTTGTCGCTCAGTGGCGAAGGCCGACTGCAGGATCATCTTCAGGGCGACGATTCGCTTCGTTCGCAGTTGTCTTCCCAGATAGACGACGCCCTGTGCGCCGCGGTCGAGTTCACGCAGGATCTCGTAGCCTTCAGGAGCAATCTGGTCCGTCATCGGTGCGGGCGTGCCGAGTTCTTTTTGGTTGGCCTCGACGAACTCGTCGAGAAAGCCCAGTTCGCTTCGAATGGAGTCGAGTTCCGCTTGCACGGTGCCATCGGAGTCGTGGTGCTTGAAGAATTTGGACACTTCGGTGTCCATCGTTCCTCCCGCGGCGATGGCTTCCAATTGCTCCCGGGAGGGCCGCTGTGGATGCTGTTCTTCACTGTGCGTCATGGTGTGCCCTCGTCGTAGACCAGATCGAGTCGATCAATGATGGTCTTGAGGCGTTTGGCGGAGCGACTTTTGGCGAGGTAGGCCTGTTGAGCGGTCATGTCCAGTTCGGCGCAGACGGTCTCAATGGGGATCTGGTTGAACACGAGCATTTCAAATGCCTTCGTGTTGCGGTCATCAGCCTTGGTGGTCGCCTGCATTTCCTTGAAGGCGGCTTGAAGAAGAACAGTGCGTCGCTCTGCATCCCAGAGGGTTTCCAGAGTTGCATCGTCGTCAGGGAGTATGACCATGGCTGATTCGCCTCGGTATTCTCGCTTGGAGGCTTTCTTGCGATAGACGCCGGCGACCCGAAAGCGTGCAATGCCGATCAGCCATGAGCGCAGGCGTCCGCGATTGCGATCATATTTCCCCGCCTTGTACTCCTTGAGGAACTGCAGGATGGTTTCCTGAGCGACATCCCCGGCATCCGACTCGGTCATTCCAAGTTTGCGTGCAAAGGCAACGACGATGGGGCGATACCGGGCATCGAACATGGCCCAGGCGGCTTCGTTGTCTGTATCGAAGAGGCCTTCCAGCAGTGTCGTTGTTGTGCGTTCAATGTCCATGGCGAGGTACCCACCATGGTATCTGATGGGGGGGATTCGCTCCGCTGATTCAGAGGACCTGCTCTGCACGGGGGTAGGAGCCGAGTACACGGAAATCCTGGCACAGCTCCTTGGCGGTTTCAATCGCTGCATGCATCGCCGGTTCGTCTGCGTGAGCATCCGCGTCGATGTAGAACATGTACCTCCAGTTCTCACGCCCGCTGGGGCGCTTGTCGATATGACTGAGATTCACCCCCGCATCACGGAAGACAGCGAGCACATCCACAAGTGCGCCTGGTTGATGGTTGGTGACAAAGGAGATTGAGGTTTTGTCTGTTCCGGAAGGCTCGGCACGCTGAAGGGCGAGGATCAAAAAGCGAGTCACATTGTTTGGCTTGTCCTGAATGCTGTTATAGATCATGTTCGCGCCATAGAGCGTTCCAGCGAGTTCAGAACCGATTGCTGCGGCATCATGTGATTCGACAATCGATTGAACGGCCAGTGACGTGCTGGCCATGTTGATCTGCTGGGCATCGGGAAAATGTCGGCCGAGCCATTTCGCACATTGGCTGAAGACCTCGGGTCGCGAGACGATGCGGGTGATCTGTTCGCGTGGCGCATTTGACAACAGGCAGTGGTTGATCCCGATGAGCGCCTCGGCGTACACGTACACGTCGTGTTCGTGGAAGGCATCAAGCGTGTCCGTAATGCTGCCTCCAGTCGAGTTCTCATATGGGACAAGTCCGTAGTCACAGTGCCCATGTTCAATTGCACTGAAGACTGGTTCGATGTTCTCAAATTCCGTGAACTCCACGGACCGTCCGAAATGCCGAACAGCTGCAAGGTGGCTGAACGATCCCGGGGGGCCGAGAAAGCCGATCCGCAGTGATTGTTCAAGGGCAAAGCTGCCGGACATCAATTCCCGGTAGATTGATTCCAGAGTGTGATTTGAAAGCGGGCCGTCATTGAGCTGGGCGATTCGGTCCAGAACTGCCCGTTCACGGTGTGGGGCGTAGATCGGAGTATTCGAACCCCGCTTGGCCTCGCCGACATCGACGACGACCTTTGCTCGTTCACTGAGCAGTGCGATGATCTGTTCGTCGAGTTCATCGATCCGGCGGCGGAGTGGTGTGAGATTGTCGTCCGGGGGTGTTGCCATCGCTGGCAGCATAGCGGCGTGAGCCACTATCGGCCCCTAAGGGCGGTAAAGGCGTGAATCTGGCAGGAAACTGGTTGCTGTGTACGCATTCTGGAGTTCCAATAGGGGGCTGGGCTGGTTCGAGTGCCGCAGGATGAGATCGAGGAGTTTGTGTATGACCCGTAATGTGATGGCGACCACAGTGGTTGCTTTGTGTGTACTTCCCCTGGCAGCGATGACCGGCGATGAGGTTCCCGCTTTGCCGCAGGAGCCGCAGATCGTTGATGGTGCACTCGTCTTCCCCGAGGGCGTGCGTATCCCGGCGTCGATGACTGCGACGGAGCAGCGTTGGCTGGATGCAATGCAGGCTCCCGCATTTCGCGGTGAGACCCCGCCATCGTCCGATCCGATCCGATGCGCCAGTGAATACGAGGCGATGGACGGCATCGTGCTTGCATGGGAGGGCGGCTCCTCCTTCACGAGCATTGTTGCGCAGATGGCGGCGCAGATCACGACCACCGGCAACGCCAACGTGTATGTCGCCTGTGATTCCAATAGCG
>JAQWRC010000050.1 GCA_029243925.1 Phycisphaerales bacterium | reverse complement strand
AGGAGTACATGGAGTTTCTTCGTGACAACAGCCCGCCAGTCGAAGAGGGCGATACCGCCGGACAGATCGCCTGGGATGCGTGGGTCGGACAAGGCATGAGCCCACCAGTCGTGATGGACAGTCAGATCATTGATCTCATGTACCAACCGCTTCCGGGCGATGCCAACGACGATGGATACGTCAATGTCGGTGATCTGCTGATCGTCATCGGTGACTGGGGTTGCACTGGCACATGCTCAGGCGATGTTGACGGGGACGGTACCGTTTCCGTCAATGACCTGCTGGTGGTCATCGCCAACTGGGGCACATGAACGAACAGGATGCGTACTTAGCGCCCGAGCGCTTGAAGCCGCTGGTTGGCTGGCTCAACGCTGTTGACGCGCACTCCGAAATTCTCTCCGACCTTCACCGCACTGCCATGGCCGATCGGTGACTTGTTGACGAGGATCGTGAGATCTTCTGCCGCGGATTTCGGGAATGCGATGATGGCTCCAGGTGCAAGCCGCTCAATCTCTGCCACCGTGGCCGTCTTCTCGGCAATCTGCACGATCAACGGGACTTCAAGATTCAACAATGGCTGCAGTGGAGTCGTCATTAGTTCTGTCATCGGCGATCAGCGGGTCAGGAGGCCAGCAATCCAGCCAGAGCGGCCATGCGAACCGCCACGCCATTGGTCACCTGCTGCAGAATCAGACTGCGAGGCCCATCAGCAACTTCATTGACCAACTCGACACCACGGTTCACGGGGCCGGGATGGAGCACCGCTGCACCATCCGCCATTCGCTCAGCTCGCGCCGCATTCAGGCCATACCGCTCGATGTAATCCTCAGGGATCGCCTGGTCTTCGTGTCGCTCAAACTGAATACGCAGCATCATGACCACGTCTACATCGGAAATGACCGCATCGAAGTCGTGCTGGACCGTAACCCTGCCCCGATCAGCTTCATTCGGAATGAGCCGCTCGAAATCAGTCGGGACCAGTTCCGCAGGACCGACCAACACGACATCCGCGCCACATGTGGTCAATGCATGGAGATTCGACCGCGCCACGCGGCTGGAGCCGATGTCCCCGACAATCGCAATCCGCCGCCCATCGAGATCTGCCGTCCCAAGATGTTGGCGAATGGTCAAGAGATCAAGGAGCCCCTGAGTCGGGTGCTCATGCATGCCGTCTCCGGCGTTGAGCACCGGAACATCGACGTGTTCCGATATCAGCTGCGGGCCGCCCGAAGCAGTGCAACGAACGACGATCGCATCAACTCCCATTGCAGCGATGTTTGCCGCCGTATCAACCAGCGATTCACCCTTGGTACTGCTTGAGGTGCTTCCAAGAAGATCGACAACTTGCGCTCCAAGTCGCTGAGCAGCCACCGAGAAACTCACGCGGGTCCGAGTGGAGTTCTCAAGAAAGAGATTGGCAACCACTCGACCGGCAAGCAGCGGCTCGGGGTCGACAACACCCTGGACAACCGGAAGAAACTGCTCCGCATCATCCAACATCGCGTGCAACTGCGGTCTCGAAAGACCTTCGAGGCCCAGAAGATGGCCGGTTGCTGCCCATGTGGTAGTCGACATGCCACACAGGATACCGATGCACAGCATCAGCCGCGACACATTGGAGGCATTATTGGAATGCCCACAAAGCACCTCAAGCGGCCCCAATCGGAAATTCAACGTGTTTTTGAATAACTCGGGGCGATCTCAGGATCTTCTTTGAGGCGAGCTACGTATGGGTGTTCAGAAGGGCATGAAGATGGGCGATGAAAGCGTGGAACATGAACACACCCCAAACACAATCCGATACCCCGACGAACTCCGAGCCTGAGCATCCACGGCGCTACATGCTCCTGATCCTTCCACCAATCTACCTCGCGCTGCTGCTGGCCACGCTCCTTGATGCCATCTACGGGAACAGTCTCATCGCACCATGGAGTCTCGCACTCGTCTGCAGCGGCACAATAGCGCTCCTGGGCTGTTCGAGATTGTTTTCCCTCATCACAACACTCGACTCCTGGCTGTGGCAGCTTGCACGCTGCAGCGCACTTGCCGGACTGTGCAGCGCAATCGTCGGACTCGGGATTCTCTTTCTCGGCGATGGTTCATTCCATACGATGACCACCGGACTGTCGCTGGCGACATTCTCGGTGCTCTATGGAATATTGATTGCCATGCCTGCAGGTTGTGCCGTTGTTCTTCGACCGGGCAACTGAGCCCAAGCGACCTACAACTCAACGACTTCCATGTCAGATTCAACCGTCGTCTGTGCTTCGGGCATGTGGACCTCCTCGAGGAACTCCTTCATGCCTGATTCAATCGACATCGCCTGTCGCGTCATCGCCGCATTGAACCAGTCTGCTTGCACGCCATCATGCACCGCCAGCAGGTCAATGGCAATCTGAGCGTCACTCTTGCAATAGTCGAGGGGTTCGATGGCACGCTCGAACGCTTGCAATCGCCCATCAACATTTTCAAACGTGCCGCTCTTCTCGACCCACGTCGCGGCGGGCATGAACACATCGCAGCGCGTCTCCAGGCGATTGGGCATCGTGTCGATCAGCACTACAAATCGATCGCCCAATGCCTCGGCAAATGATTCCGTCACCCAGGCGCTGGGGTAGTTGCCGGTCAGCACGACCGCTTCGGGACCGGATTCGGAAGACAGCGCGACTTCAAATCCGGCTGCATCCGTTACGCGACCACCAAATGCCTCCAACACACGTCGCACCCCACGGGCATTCGGAGCCTTCTCGGCCCGGATCGTGTATCCGCCAGGGAAGGTCTTGTCTTCCCCCTCAAATGGCACCGGACCCACCGCAAGCAGTGCGTCGGGGTCCATCTGGCGCGCCATGCGTGCCAGATGCCATGCGTCCTCACATGCCAGCATCGGACTGATCAGCACGCCGATGTGCCGATCCTTCAATCCTGCAACCGTCGAAGACAACGCGGTGCTCCATGCCACATCAGCTTCTTCGGGAGCCCATGATTCGTGCCCCCGGACCGCTGGGATGCGGTGCCGAGACTCATCGTGGATGAACTTCCAGCCCCAGCGAATCTCGTCGGAAATCCACCATTGATTGACCTCGAGATTCGTGCGCGGCTTGATTCGAAACACCGTCCCATGATTGTGTTCAACGCTGATGTTGTCGCCGGCACTGGTCAGCCCATCGATCGATGGCGTACGTGTCAGATACCAGACACGCTGCTGAAACAGAAAGTCCTTGTCGAGCAGTGCGCCGACTGGACAGAGATCGATCACGTTGCCACTGAGTTCGTTGTCGAGCGCTACACCCGGGAAGACGTCTATCGCTTCACTTGCTCCACGGCCAGACACCATGAGCTCGCTTGTACCTGTCACCTCACGGGTGAATCGGACACAGCGGGAACACATGATGCAACGATCGCCATACAACAGAACGTCCGGACCGAGATCCTTCTTCGACTGCTTGAGTTTCTCTTCCTCAAAACGACTTCCTGCGCGTCCATACCGATACGCATAATCCTGAAGCGAGCACTCGCCAGCCTGATCGCACACGGGGCAATCGACCGGGTGATTGATCAGCAGGTATTCCATGACCGATCGTTGATTGCCTACCGCCTTGGGAGAATCGGTGTGCACGACCTGCCCGTCCGAAGCTGGCGTCTGGCAGGCGGGGAGCAACTTGGGAATCGCCTCAAGTTTGTTGTCATTGCGTGGATTTGGAGCCCAGACTTCCACCAAGCAAATCCGGCAACTGGCCACCACCGACAAGCCCGGATGCCAGCAGTAATGCGGAATCTCCGTCTCGTGTGCCAATGCAACTTCGAGGATGGATTGTCCATCCTCAAACTCACAGGGGTGTCCATTGATGCTGATCTGGGGCATGCCCATCGCTCCTGAAAGTCCGTCAAGGTGGCAAATGGTAGCAGACTGAGAGGGGTCATTCCGACCGGAGCATGGTCCGTGCAGTCAGGATCATCGCCCCGTCATCCAAAACGACTTCATCAATCTGCACTGTGCGCCCATCCACCAATTTCAGGGTTGTGGGCACACCTTGACCATCGAGCAAATGTGCCGTCGCGAAAGCTGCTGCCTCATCGCCTGCTCCGGCAGCCTGCTTCAGACGGTCCAGCAAAGCAGAGGGCGGTGACGGCAGGGGCAATCGCCCAATCAGGCCGCCCCTCAAGTGCAAGTGGAGTGAATCATCCTCAATGATGGGCTCGATGCGAACCCCCACAACCGACGCATTGAACCCGACCGCGACATACACGCCCACAGTCGTGGTGTGAATCTGCGGTGCACTCATGAACTCCGGCCATGCGGGGCGATCATCATGTGCCAACCAGGCTTCAAGCCGAATTGCCAACCAGGCATTCACTGCCTCATCGGGCACACGCAGCTTCCATGGTGCTCCTGGTTCACGAATCTTCTGGAACTCCTCCACCAGACGGAACTCTGCTGCTTGAGCAAGCTCCACGGCCGAAGCATCCTCAGCTGCCGGGGGGGTGTACCAACCCGGAGTCAGGAACGACAACACCAGACCAACGAGAAATGCGAAGAGCACGCCAAGCAGCACAACTGCGATGAAGAACTTCATGCTCGAAGGTTTGCGGCGATTTCCCTGTATGGATACTTCACGCTCGGCCGCATCTGCTTCGCCGGTCCCCACAGGTGATTCGTCCTGGCTGTCTTGAATGGGGTGGTGTTCAGAAGGCATATGGCAATGGTAGCCGGAGGACAAAGATTGACTCCACCATGGACCTGCATGCCTACTCAGGCAAGACGACTGATCTTCAGAAATGCTGTGGGGTGATCGCTTCGTCCTTCAGTGGACATGTCTGCGAGTACTTCGCCGATGACACTGGACATCTTGAATCCGTGCCCGGAAAACCCGGTGGCAATGGTGACATGCGAGTGATCGGGGTGCCCATCGATGATGAAATGCTCGTCAATCGAATTGGTGTACATGCAGATACGCATGGCATCGAGTTCCGATCCAGCAGCTGGAATCCAATCGCGTACGCGATCGATGAACGTCGCGTCATCTCCGGGCCGCGACTCACGATCGATCGTATTCGGATCCGCCGGCACCCCCGGCGCGTGCATGGCGGCTTTGAATCCGGTCGGGCCCGGAAGCCCTTCGGTCAATGGGAAACCATACAGCTGCCCCTCGCCTGGACAATCGATCGCCCATACCGGCAATGTCCCCAACCGCAACACCGATGGATCAACGGGCTTCGTCCAGCCCAAGACCTGACGCGTCACGTGCAACGGCAAGGTGGACTTGGAGAGTTGCGGCATCCACGCTCCGGCACACAGCACGAGATGGCCCGCTGTGTAGGTCCCCGCAGCTGTTTGAACCTGCACGCCACCGGCGTCGCTGTCCCACGATTCAACTGATTCATATTCGTGAATTTCCGCACCATGCGAGCGAGCCAAGCGGACCTGATCCTCGATGCACCATTCTGGAACGAGAAATCCAGCTTTCGACTCACGCATGGCAATGAAATCCAAGGGAAGATCGAACTGGGGAAATCGTTCCTGCAATTGACTGCGATCAAGCCGTTCATGTTCGAGTCCGTACGTGTCAGCGGCCTGCAGACTCGATTCAACGAACTCACTTCCCGGGGGGCCCATGTACAGTCCGCCGGTTGCATACAAGGACTGTCGACCAGCTTCCTCACCGAGCTGCTCCCAGAGTTCCCACGATCGAAGAAGCAGCGGCACGTAGTCAGGGTGCTCGTAATAGGCACAGCGAATCATGCGTGACTGGCCATGGGAGGAACCTTGATCGTGGGGGATCCCATGACGCTCCAAACCCAGCACCCGAACGCCACGGCGAGCCAGGGTCAGACAGGTTGCTGATCCCATGGCACCAACGCCGACCACGATGACGTCATATCTGCTCATGACCACAGGCTAGCAGGCTCGGAGGCTAGGATGCCCGGATGATTCGAACGCTTCTTATTGTGCTCACCGCGATACTGCTCTCAGGCTGCAATACAGGCCAATCCAATGACGGGTTCACACCGTTGTTCAACGGCACAAACTTTGACGGCTGGACCGGTGATACCGCCGGCTACATCGTGAAGAACCACGAAATCCATTCACGGGTTCCGGAACCTGGAGAACACCTCGGCAATCTCTACACTGCGGAGGAATATGCCAACTTCATGCTGCGCTTTCAGTTCAAGCTGACGCCTGGAGCAAACAACGGACTTGGCATTCGTTCTCCGTTGACGGGTGACGCCGCCTACGCCGGCATCGAATTGCAGATACTGGAAAACACCCATGAAAAGTGGGCGAACCTGAAACCTTGGCAGTACCACGGTTCGATCTACGGCGTCGCCGCAGCAGCACGCGGATTCCAAAAGCCACCGGGGGAATGGAACCAACAGGACGTTCTGGTCGATGGGCGACACATCAAGGTGACACTCAACGGACATGTGATTCTGGACGTCGATCTTGAT
>JAQWRC010000039.1 GCA_029243925.1 Phycisphaerales bacterium | reverse complement strand
GGGGACTCTAGCGAGACTGCCGGTGTTAAACCGGAGGAAGGTGGGGACGACGTCAAGTCCGCATGGCCTTTATGCCCAGGGCTGCACACGTGCTACAATGGCAGGTACAGAACGATGCAATACCGCGAGGTGGAGCAAATCGCAAAAACCTGCCCCAGTTCGGATTGGAGGCTGCAACTCGCCTCCATGAAGTTGGAATCGCTAGTAATCGGGGATCAGCTACGCCCCGGTGAATACGTTCCTGAGCCTTGTACACACCGCCCGTCAAGTCATGGAAGCTGGCAGTGCCCGAAGTCGCCGTAATTCAGCGGTGCCCACGGCAAGGCTGGTGACTGGGACTAAGTCGTAACAAGGTAGCCGTAGGGGAACCTGCGGCTGGATCACCTCCTTTCTAAGGGATTTCCTTAGACCCGACGTGGCGATCTGTAGTCGGTCGAAATTATTCGATTGGCGTAACCCAGATCGTCCTGCAGAGCAATCTGCATCGGGAAGTCAGCATAGTCTCGACCGGGTTTCGACCCGGATCCCATGCCGCGAGGCATGGGAAAGTGCGAACCGTCTGTTTACTTTTCTCAGAGCTTGAGATGGACACCCCGTCAGTGATGACGGGGTTTTTCATGCGCCGAGGTAATCCGGCGCCGATGACTGTAAGGTGGCGGCATGGATCTGATCTTCTCAAACGCGGCGAATTACTACTACATCGACCTCGTCGGCATGATCTGCATGCTGGCATCCATCTGGCTGCTTGGAAACCAGAAGCGATCCGGATTCGTCATCGGATTGGTTGGTGCAAGTTCATTCGTCGTCTTCGGCGTTCTGGCCGACAGCCTCTTTGCCATCCTGGGCAACTCCATTCTTGCAATCATCTATATACGCGGCTGGCTGTGCTGGAAGCCCCAGAAACACCCTGTCGACTGAATTCTCTTGGATTTCAATCGATCAGAAGTAGACTTGGCATACCCGGGTACTGCTGCAAGTCGTTGAAGAGGGAGTAGGCATGCGATGTGGTGTACAACCAGGAATCGCGCTCCGGCGATGGCTGCTGCCCTCGCTGTTGCTTGTATGTGGGGTATCGACGTCCGCCATGGGGCAACATCGGGTGGGCTCTTGGAACATCGCGCAACTCCGAGGTGATTTCGACGCCATCGAAGCAGTGTTGGCTGAAGCGTCAACCGATGATTCGCCTGGATTTGCCGTGCCAGTTGGCATCTGGGTCTTTCAAGAGGTCGATACCGACAATGTTGATGATCTGCATGATCTGCTGGGGTCGGAGTACTCCCAGGGGACCTATACCTCAAGTGGCGAAGATACCTACGGCGGCGCACAGGCGATGTTCTATCACTCGAGCCTGTTCAGTGAAGTCGTTTCCGGTCACGATGACATGTACACAGGTGCAGGGCGGCGCAGTGATCGATGGCAGTTGCGTGTTCTTGGTACTGCAAGCCCACCGGTTGATGTGTACGTCTACAGCGCGCACCTCAAGGCCAGCACAGGTTCGGACAATCAGGCGGAGCGTCTGTTCGGCATGGAGCAGATTCTCGAGAATGCAGCAGAACTTCCCGCGGGTTCGAAGATCATCTATGCCGGTGATTACAACATCTACACCAACAGTGAACCGGCCTACCAGGCATTGGTGGCTCCCGGAGCACTCGCTGGCATCGATCCATACGGGAACGGGAGCTGGAGTGGCTCAAGCAACGGATACAAGCATACGCAGTCCCCGAGAGCGTCAGCTGGCGGCGGGCTGATTGGCGGCTCGCTCGATGATCGATTTGATTTCCATGTGCATACCGCACCGTTGGTCGATGGCATGGGTGTCGACTACATGCCGGGCACGTTGCGTCCTCTGGGCAATGACGGGGACCACTATGACGTGGCGATCAACGATGGAACGAACACGTATTTTCCAGGGGATTCAGCTCGCTCCAATGCGCTGGCGGATGCCCTGCATGATGCATCGGACCACCTTCCGGTCATGGCGGACTACACGGAGTCGGCGGTGATCGAGGCCTCGCTTTCCGCCACGTTCGATACGGTCATCACCGGTGGGCAGATCGAACTGGCGTTGGTTGTAAGCAATGACGTTGAGGTCGAAGTACCTGAGGCAGGAGCCGATCTGCACTGGACGGCAACGGGCTCGGGCGTACTGGCGGATGTCTTTGAGGAAGGAACAGTGGCATCCGGTGATCCATCCTCGACGGTCGCAATCAGCACGACGGCGACCGATGCCGGTTCCATGTCAGGTTCACTCGTTCTTGGGTCGCCCGATGCCGATGCCATCGGCGTCGGAACGACTGTGATGGCGGTTGGAACCGTACTTCGACATGCAAATGCATCCTTTTCAAACGAGTACGACAGCAACTTCCTGGTCATTCCCTTGACGTTCGAATCGGATACGGGCGTGCAGTCCATTGATGTCGAGTTGTTCAACTACGACTGGGACTTTCTGCAGGCGAGGCTCGACGTTGATGACGTTGAAACACCCGAAGCGCCATTCGCCTTTCTTGGTGCTCCTTCGCAGGGCATTGGCCCGGATTCCCAGACACTTCCGTTTGTGATCGACACCGATGGGCTTGCGACTGGGCCGGTCATTGCCAATCTTGATGTGCTGACCAGTGACGAAGATCTTTCCGGCGAGACGGCGCAGGCACTGACGCTGGTGTTCTCCATTGAAATCATTGACGGCAACCCAGCGTGCTCTGGTGACTATTCCGGCGATGGAGTGACGAATGTGACCGATCTGCTGCTGGTCATCAGTGAGTGGGGGTCTCCAT
>JAQWRC010000038.1 GCA_029243925.1 Phycisphaerales bacterium | reverse complement strand
CTTCGGACGCCCACGATGCTTCGGCTTCGGACGTTCCTTCGCCGACACCTTCTGAACCTGCTCCACTTCCCACGGAGTCAGCTCCCGCCACTGGCCTGGACGCAGCCCCTTCAGATTGAGTGGGCCGACGCGAAGCCTCCGCAGTTTCTTCACCGGATGCCCCAGTCGCGCCATCATGCGTCTGACCTGTCTGTTTCGACCCTCCGCCAGCACGAGTTTCAGGCGTGTGCGGCCACGGTCACGATGAAGCACTTCGACATCGACCGCCGAAGCCTTTCGGCCGATGATTCGGCCATGAGCTCGCCGATCAGCAAGCACCATTCCACGTTGGAGCCGCAGAAGACTCTTGTCGCTGAGCTCGCCGCGCACACTGACTTCATATTCCTTTCGCACGCCGTATCGCGGATGGGTCATGCGGGCCGCCAGTGCGCCATCGTTGGTCAGCAGCAGAAGTCCTGATGAATCGACGTCGAGTCGCCCGACAGGAAACAGCCGAACTCGAGAGGGGTGCGATACCAGATCAATGGCTCTGCGATGGTCCGATTCCTGTGCGTTGGAGCACAGGACTCCACGAGGCTTGAACAGGAGAATGTAGACCATCGGGGCATTGGTCCGAATGGCGTTTCCCGAGACGACAATGTGGTCCTTCTTGGCATCGACCCATGCAGGAAGAGCATCGACGACATGTCCGTTGACGTGGACATCGCCGGCAAGAATCAGTTCTTCGCATGCTCGACGTGATCCCACGCCCGCGGCGGCCAGCACCTTCTGCAGGCGCTCGCCCCGGCTGGCATCTCGAAACCCATCCGAAGAAGGGCTCTTGTCCTTGGGGTTGGTGCTCCATCCCGGCTCCACCGGTGGCGGTGGGGTGCGGGGGGGATCGGCCGCCATGTCGTGATGGTCATCGTGGTCTGGCATGAGGAATCGAGTAGGCTACCGCAGTGGACGCATGCTGAACAGCAGCGGACACGTTCGAGGAGATCGGCCGACCCCGTTGAAGTCGGATTCCAGATGCCTACACCCACTCCAGAACCCGAATCCAAGCCTTCGTTGCGGCAGCGTCTGCAGAAGTTGATTCAATTTCTCGAATCCATGCCGCGGACGGAATTGACTCGTGGGCAGCGTATGCTCAAGTTTTCCCAGCAGTTGTGGGTGACTGGGTATCAGCAACTGCGTCAGGATCGCGCCGGTTCCAATGCCGCAGCCCTGACATTTCGTACGTTGTTCTCAATGTTGCCCATTCTGATCCTTGCGGCGCTGCTCACCAAGGCCGTCATCAGTGAATCCACATTTCTCCAGAGCATTGCCGAGTTGATGGAATGGCTTCACATGGATGAGATCCGTCTCACCATGGCCAAGGACGACGGGACCCAGACGATTGTGCTCGAACAGTGGGTGTCCAACATGGCCAAGCAGGTCATGGACTCGAATCTCTCCGGCCTGACTTGGATAGGCATCATCGTCGTGCTCTACTCCGCGGTCCGGTTGATTGAAGAGGTTGATTCGACCTTCAACTTCATCACTCGTTCATCGCCTGAAGGCTGGATTCGGCGCCGGATCTGGGTCTACCTCGGCGTATTGCTGTTGGCGCCGATCGTGACCATTGCCGCCGGGCTCGGTCTGGATTGGTGCGTCCGTGAGTTGGGTGCGTCCATCCATGCATGGCCATGGGTTGTGCCGACGGCGCAGGCATGCATCACCCTGGCGTTGGTCTGGTGGCTGCTGCGGCTGTGCTATCGAATGATTCCGGCCCGCGCGATTCGAAAACGTCCAGCAACGCTGGGGGCGGCATCGGCGACCGTGCTGCTGGT
>JAQWRC010000026.1 GCA_029243925.1 Phycisphaerales bacterium | reverse complement strand
CCCTCCCATGCCGGATAGACTGGGTCTTTCCCCGGGCGAGTACCCAAGTGGACAAAGGGGGCAGACTGTAAATCTGCTGGCGTACGCCTTCAGAGGTTCGAATCCTCTCTCGCCCATTTTCAATAAAACGACACGGGGTGTGGCGCAGCTTGGTAGCGCGCTTCGTTCGGGACGAAGAGGCCGCTGGTTCGAATCCAGTCACCCCGATTCCAAACTACCCGTGCACCAAACCAGTCTCGCGGCAACTCACCATGAGCCAGAATACGGAAACCTCCACAAGCAGCCAGCGAATCCTCGTCGTCGAGGATTCCTATCTGATCGGCACGCAACTGAAACAGGACCTGAACACGTTCGGCCATGAAGTCATCGGCCCTGCTCCGAACGTCAAGAAGGCCCTCAAGCTCATCAGTGAACATGAAATCGGCATCGCGATTCTCGACATCAACCTCTGCAATGAAAACTCCTACCCGGTGGCGAGTGCTCTGGAAGACCTCAAGATCCCATTCTTCTTCATCACAGGATACGACTCCGCTCCATTTGAAAATGGCGAATACAGCGATTGTCTCTTGCTGCGAAAGCCGATCCTTCCCGATGAACTGATGGATGCCCTGAACGACTTTCTCAAGAAGATCCCGGCAGCATAGTGCTGATCCGCCACATCATTCCATGACAACTCCGACCGATCCAACTCGACCCTATCGCGTGTCCTGCGCCCCCGGACTGGCTCCGTGGCTGGCTGCTGAACTTGAACAACTCGACCTCCCGGTCCTGTCCAAGGATCACACTGGAGTCGCCACAAAGGGCACGATGATCGATGGAATGCGCATGCTCCTGCATCTGCGTACCGCCTACCACGTACTCCAGCGATTCGCCGATATCAAAGCGACCGATCCGGACATGCTCTACGCGGAAACAACGCGACTCCCATGGGAACGCGTGATTCCCATCGACGGGTACCTGTCGGTCATTTCCGCCGTCAACACCCCAAGCGTCAACAACTCGATGTTTCCAAATGTCCGCGTCAAGGACGCCATCGTCGATCGCCTTCAAACCGTTCACGGGAAGCGTCCCGACTCGGGCCCGAAGGCAGATCGCACCGTCGTTCACCTGTACTGGAAAGATGATCAAGCAACGCTTTCGCTCGATTTCTCAGGTCGCAAACTGACTGACCGAGGCTATCGACAACTTCCAGGAAAGGCGCCCATGCGAGAATCCATCGCCGCTGCCCTGCTCATGGAAGCTGAGTATGACGGATCCTCGCCATTGGTCGTCCCAATGTGCGGCAGTGGCACCATCGCCATCGAGGCCGCCCTGCTTGCCACCGGACGCGCCCCTGGACTGCTTCGCAGCGCATACGGCATTCAACATCTTGCGACATACGACGCCGATGTCTGGCGTACACAACGGTACGAAGCAAAACGTCTGGCGAAGAAAACCACCCCAGCTCCAATCATAGCCACCGACAATGATGAAGCTATGGTCGAAGCCGCTCGAAAGAACGCCGTCACCGCCGGTGTCGATCACCTCATTGAGTTCGATGTCTGCGACTTCGCCGACACGGAGATCCCCGATGCCACCGGGACACTGATCGTGCACGGCGAATACGGACAACGCCTTGGCGACATTGACGAACTACAATCAACCTACAAGAGGGTTGGCGACTTCATGAAGAAGCAATGCCCGGGATGGAAGGGATTCGTCTTCACCAGCCGGGAACTGGCAGGGACCGTCGGACTGAAGCCTGCACAACGCGTCCCATTCGAACACGCCGGAGTCGACTGCAGGCTCCTGCGGTTCAACCTCTACTCCGGCACCGAACGGACCAACGCCGTCACGAATCCGACGACTTCTTCTTGAACTCCTTGTAGGCGGTCAATAGCTCGTCATAGGACTCCTTCTCGATCGCCAACTGTTCGATGAGCGATACCTGGATGTTCATCGAAAGCTCATCCGACCGGGACACCATCTGTTCGGCCAGCGCGTCAATTCGATCACGTCGACTGGAGATGTTGGAATCACGCGTCACTTTGGTGAAATCCTGATAGGAATCCAGCAGCGTTCGAGCGGCGGCGAGACGACGACGGGAGATCGCATGGTCGCACATCATCAATAGACACTTCCGGAGATTCGCCGAGACACCTTCGTGATCGGGCCATGCATGATGCACTCGCTCGAGGTTGTAGCGGCACTTCAATCCAACCGCTTCAAACTCGTCCGCCTCGACTCCTTGCCGCTGCATCAGGATCAGCCGTTCCATGGCTTCCTCGGTCTCCGTGTACAACTCCGCGGTGTCGCTGTTGTCCAGATAATGCCGAACCTCACCTAACATGTCCGAGATCGTCTGATAGCGATCGTCTGGATTTGGCGCCATCGCCATTCGACAGATGTTCATCAGCGGAATCGGGACGCCTTCGACCATGCTTGGCGTTGGGTTCGTGAGCACAGCCTCCAGCACCTCCTGCATACCTCCACCCTGATGCGGCGCACGGCCAACGAGCACGTGGTACAGCGTCGCACCGAGGAGGTAGACGTCCGTCCGGGCATCAAGACGCGGTTTGCGGGCGATCATTTCCGGCGATGCATATACGGGCGTTCCAGCAAAGCCGCCCGGTTCGCACGGCGACTCCTCAGTCGATTCCGCAGCCAGGCCCCAGTCGATCAGATAGACCTCACCGTACTCGCCGACCACGACGTTGTCGGGTTTGATGTCACGATGAATGATCCCCTTGCCGTGCGCGAATGCCAACGCCTCACCAATGCGGTAGAAGAGTTCAAGGTGCTTTCGAATGTAGTTGCGGCTGCTTCGAATCTGGTGATCGACCTCAGGACCATCGATCAGATCCTCCCAGGAACGGCCATCGATCAGCTTCATGACAAGCACCGTCCAGCCACCTTCATCAACTCCGACCAGATGAATTGGCGGAATGCACGGGTGCTCGAGCCGACCCATCAACTCCCCTTCCATCCGAAGATGCTTGTCGATTGCGCGATCCTTGAGTCCGGGCCGAACCCGCTTGATGGCAACCATGCGCCCAAGGCAAGCCTGATTCGCAGCATCGACGATTCCCAATCCACCTGAACCCACTTCGTATTCGATCTTCAAATCACTGGGCACCGCATCTGCTGGTGATTCGGAATCGATGCGCAACTCATGCAGCACGCGTTCGCCATCCCAGGCACCTTCGATCGACTCGATGAGATTCGTTGCACCCCGATCGCGTCCAAACGCCGGCTGAAACGTCATGGTGGGCATCAGATCCGGAGGCAAGGTGGTTGCCAGATGTTCAGCTGTAGATCGATCAGATTCCATCATGCCATCTGCTCAAAAAGTGTGGTTGACAAGATCGGGTTCGCATAATGAGGAAAGACGGAGTTGCAATACAAACTATGTTCGACCGTCGATCGCGAAAGGATGCAATCGGAGAGAATGACGACTTCGTACCCAAGCTCATACGCGGTTCGAGCGGTGGAATCCACGCAAGCAACAGTCGGTGAGCCGGCCAGCAATATGCGTTGAATCCGACCTTCTCCGAGCATCGTATCCAGTCCGGTATTTCGAAAGCCATTGAACCCCGTCCGACCGGACAAGGTGATCAGTTCGGGCTCAAGTTGCGCCATCGATGGAATCGGCTCGGCCCCTGGCTTGCCCTCCTCAAGCAATCCCTGCTGCTTGATGGTCGCCAGAAATCCAAGTTCCTGATTGATCTCGGGATGACCTGGCGCAAAGCGAATCGGCACATGGATCACCATGCCATCGTGCCGTCGCACGTATTCACCGGCAACCAGCAGCGCATCATGCACTTGATCGACCATATCGGGATCTTCGATCAGACTGCGAGTCGGCGCGTCGGGATCAAACTGATCACGCTGCATACCGAGCATGATCAATGCCGTTGATTCGAGAGCCATGCCGATACGTCCTCAGGCGACCTGCAGTCCAAGTTCCTCAAGCAACGCATCGGCGGTCATCACACTCCCATAGGTTGGGAAGACCGTTGAGCAGAAGAACTCCTGCTCAACCTGCGTCCGAGCCGTAGTGCAATCTTCCAGCACCACAACCGACTTGCCGCGTTCATAGGCAGCTCGCCCAGTGGAGTCGATGCAGATGGACGTTACCGCACCAGCCATGACGACAGCTTCAGTGTGGTGATCCGCCAGCACCTGTTCCAGATCAGTCTGCGTGAATGCATTCAGCCCACGTTTTCCGGGCACCTCGATAATCCGATCCCCAAATGCCGCAATCTCCGGAATTGTCGCAGCGCCCGTCGTACCGAATTGAAACGCCTTGGCATCCTTGATCGCTCGCAGAATGCCTCCCGACTGGGTCACTTCCGCATAGTCGGGAGAAAAGATGATGGGCGTAGTCACCAGAAGCATTTCCGTATCCTTGACCGCTTCGATCAACTGCAGGGTTCTGGCCAGAACATGATCCACATGTCCACCATCCTGCAACACGGATCGCAAAATGCCATCGGTGGCGAAGTAGTCATTTTGAAATCCGACAAGTATCAATGCTGTCTTAGCAGGTGACACAGAAAATCCCTTTCAAATGCATTTCAAGTTGGACCATACTGTAGCAGTCTTTGATCTCGCGATTGAACCATCGTGCCTCAGGAAGGCCTGCCCTTGCGAATTGCCACACTCAGCAGCGAAAGATCAGCCGGACTCACGCCGGCCAGTCTTCCTG
>JAQWRC010000398.1 GCA_029243925.1 Phycisphaerales bacterium | reverse complement strand
AACCATGCCGGGCTTGTAGGCTTCGGGAATGGCAGTGACCCATGGATCTTCGGTCAGCTGTTTCACACCGAGACCAACTCGCTGTTTGCTTTGATCGATATCGAGCACAACACATTCGACTTCCACGTTCTTCTGGTACTTCTCATTGGCGTGGGAAATCTTTTCGGTCCACGACATGTCAGAGACATGGAGCAGGCCATCAATGCCGGGTTCGATTTCAATGAACGCGCCGTAGTTGGTGAGGTTGCGGACCTGGCCCTCGATGATCGTTCCAGGTGGATACCGCTCGGCGACGAGTTCCCAGGGATTGACTTCGGTCTGCTTCATGCCGAGCGAGATCTCGTGTTTTTCAGAGTTGATGTCGAGTACGACAACTTCAACTTCCGTTCCAACCTCGATGATTTCACTGGGATGATTGATCCGCTTTGTCCAAGACATTTCTGAGATGTGGACAAGCCCTTCGATTCCTTCATCCAGTTCGATGAAGGCTCCGTAGCTGACGAGGCTGACGACCTTGCCCTTCAGTCGTGATTCAACCGGGAAGCGAGCTTCGATGCCGTCCCATGGGGAGGGCTCCATCTGCTTCAGTCCCAGTGCGATCTTTTCCTTCTCGCGGTCGATCTTGAGGATCTTGACTTCAAGGATCTGTCCGACTTTGCAGAGTTCGGTGGGGTGATTCACTCTGCCCCAGCTCATGTCGGTGATATGCAACAGGCCGTCGATGCCGCCGAGGTCCACAAAGACACCGAAGTCTGCGATGTTCGTGACTGTTCCCTTTACGGTATCGCCTTCGCCGATCTCGCTCATGAGCTTGTCCTTGCGCTCATTTCGTTCTCGCTCGATCAGTTTTCTTCGGCTGATGACGATGTTGCGTCGCTCTTCATCAATCTTCAGAATTTCAGCTCGCACCATCTTGCCGATGAATGAACCGATATCGCTTGGTCGTCGAATGTCGACCTGCGACGCAGGGAGGAAGACCGGGACACCGATGTCTACGAGCAGGCCACCCTTGATCTTTCGGGTCGCCTTGCCTTCGATGATGTCGCCTTCATTGTTGGATTCAAGAATCCGTTCCCAGCCTCGGATCCGATCAGCCTTCCGCTTCGAGAGTTTGATGATGCCTGATTCATCTTCGAGTTCCTCGAGGAGCACCTCGACGGTGTCTCCCATCGAGAGTCCGTCGAAGTTGTCGAATTCGTTCTTGTTGACGAGGCCTTCGGATTTCAAACCAACGTCGATGACGGCATCATCGCCAGCTTTGCCGACGATGCGGCCCTGGAGGATGCGCCCGCGGCGGAGGTTCTCTTGTACCTCGCCACTCATCATTTCATTCAAGTCAAATTCGCCGACGCACACGTCGATGGCGCTTTCATCGAAACCGATATCAGCAATGAGATTATGGTCAACCATGTATAGGGTGGCTCGGCGGAAGGACTGCGTGCCACGAACGCAGGTTGAGACTCAGGCGGGTGAACTCGGGTGGGGGACACGCTGTCCCCTGCATCCCGGCTCCGGCCCGCGAGGCCGCCGTTGATGAATCGAGGAGTATAGCGGATCGAGGGCTTCGAATTAGCCGATTCTGCTGATTGCCCCACCATCGGGCAGGCGTTTGGAGAGCCATACGAAGCCCAGAGCCCCTGCAGTGCCCAGCAACAGCGAGAGCAGGAAAACCGGTGCCCCGGTTGGATAGGCATGCTGGAGGAGCTCATAGAGCCCGACTCCAACAAATGGAGCGATGAGGCCTCGGAATCCGGTCAATGTCACATGGACCCCCATGTATGCGGAGGAGGTGGCAACGTCGGCAAAGTCATGGTGCCCGAGATTCCACGCCAGGACACCTCCGCCAAATGCAACTCCTCGGACGACCGCTGCAAGCCACAGGCCGGGAATCCATCCCGTTGTCACGGAGATCAAAAGTAGGATGTTCGTAATGACGAAGATCCAGGAGTGCAGCGAACGGAATCGCACGATGTGGACTCGATCCAGCAGGCGGGACCAGGCGGGAATGACGAAGGGCATCATGATGATCGGGATCGATGTCATCAAGGCGATCGATTGGATGTAGTCCATGTGGTAGACATCGGTGAGCACGATGATCAGCGGAGCCGTGATCATCATGTTCCCGGTGCCCAGCAGAAATTGACAGAGCATGAAGTGTCCGAAGTCCCGATCATCACGGAGAAATCGAATGATGGCGATCGGGTTCAGTGAGGGGCGGGCAAGGTTCTTCCGTGTCGCCCTGCGTTCGGACTTCAGCAGTGACTTGTGTCCACGAACGCGAATTCGTGAATACGCGCATGCGCCAAGAAGTCCCGCGCCGGCTGCAAGTGGATACGCCCACCGGTATGCATGGGGATCGTGATCCATGAGCATGCCGATTCCGACGCTGACACTCGCCAGCACGATCGCTTGAATTGTGGCGAACTTGCCGGCGACTCGTGCTCGCATGTGCCGGGGGTAGTTCGCCGCCCAGACGGCGGATCGCAGCGTGACGACCCCTGACCAGCAGAGTCTTGCTCCGACAATGCCAACGCTGAACAGGATCAACCCGGCGGGTGTTTCCGGAGCGAGCGCGGGGAGAGCGACCATGGCCGCACATCCCACCTGCAACGCCATGAGCATGCGAATCTTGTGACGTCCATGACCCAGCGTCGCCCACACGAAACTGAGTACGTTGGCGATCGCCTGGAGGCCGGTCAGCATGGCGACCATCAGATTCAGAAGATCATCATCAACGACCCCGTCGTAGACTTTCTTGACGATGACACCGACGACCCCTCCTTCGATGGCGCCGGTCATCAAAGGCAGCAGGGCCCAAGCGGGCAGTTCACGGGCATACAGGCCGCGTGTCATCACGGGCATGTTTGATGGATTGAATGAGCCTAAAAGTTGTCGAACCAGTTTCACCGGTATTCAGGCCTTCCCCACGGACATATTCACTGAACGAGCCACTCTTTAGCGCATGGAATGAAGCCACCTTGGAAATGGTGGATTTGTGTACGCAGTGTCTGGTGAATCACTCAGGGATTCCCAGTCGTGTCGACGACTGGGTAGGGGCTCAATCTGCTTGGGCCGTCCAGAAGCAGGGCTCGTCCAAGGTCTTCATTGAGCATTCTGAGATCCTGGTTTCCGCTGACGGCTATGTTTCGGTGCACGTCACTGGGCCGCTCGGTCATGGTTTGCAGTTCCGGAGTGAGATTCCCGGTGATCGCATTGAAGCTGACATCATTGGAGTTGTAGCACCCCGTCAGGACGGCGGTGGACAGTGTGGCAAGGATCAGGACAGAACACTTCATCTCGTAGACGCTCCGTAGCTTGGGCTCCCAGAGGGAGGCGGTTGACGTCACAGTGTAGTGGATTGGGTGGATCGAGGGAGCAGTCGGATCAGGGGGGGCCCCAGTACTGCAGAGGGCCCATCGTCCCGCTCGGGGTATCCCGAAGTGGTAGGCAGATGCCCACCACCGGTCCGCCCGGGAAAGGCTCGAACCCCAGTTCAATGTGGGCTCGTGGCTCGACGCTCCCGGTCTTCCACACATCCTTTTGCGGGAGGAGGCATGACCATTGACGCGTGCTCGACGATCCCTGAGGATCAAGCAGGAACGAGCAATACCCGGTACGGATGATAAACCCGAGTGGGACGATAGGTCGTCCAATCCACAGTACCACGTGATCTGGGCTGATGCTGAGAAAATGTTCTAGGTGGCGATCTGGATTTCCGGGTGGGTTTGAACCACGGGGGAGCATTCGCTTCGTACTATCACGCCATGGATCATCGAGCACTTTGGGCCCCGTGGCGGCTTGCGTATCTGCAGGAATCCGAAGACGCGAAGCGTTTGGCCTCGGAAGCGGATCCGGGCGTGACATTCTTTTCGACGTACTGGTCGTCGCCTGAGCAGGATCAGGACAATCTGGTTGTTCACCGCGATGCACATGGGATGGTGTTGTTGAACCGCTACCCCTATGCAAATGGTCACCTTCTCGTCGCACTCGGCAAGGCCAAGCCAACGTTGCTCGACTATGCCGTGGAAGAACGGGCGGCGTTCTGGTCATTGGTCGAGCATGCGGCGTCCCTCGTGCAGCAGGCTCTGCATCCCGAGGGGATCAACTACGGGATCAATCAAGGCGAAGCAGCAGGGGCAGGTGTGCCGACGCATCTGCATGCGCATCTTGTGCCCCGCTGGCATGGCGATACGAATGCGATGACGGTTGTCGGCGGAACACGCGTCATGCCGGCGAGCCTGGAATCGGTATGGGAGATGTATGCATCGCTCACATCATGAGCAGCGATGCCCAATACCGTCATGCCCCTGCTGACCTGTTCAAATCTCATGTGCCGTCTCGGACACCACCTTGTTTTCGAAGGAGTGGGCGTCAGTATCGAGCCTGGTGAACGCATCGGGCTGGTGGGACGAAATGGCTGCGGCAAATCAACCCTGCTGCATCTGCTGGAAGGAACGCTCGAGCCAGATGAAGGGCGTATTGATCGTCAGCGTGGCATGCGCGTTGGATCACTTCCTCAGGATCCGGTGTTCGCCGATGGGGCAACGGTTCATGCAGTGGCAGCCAGTGCATTTCAAGAGTTGGAATCCATCAGGGCGGAGTTGGAATCGGTGTTTGATCGCATGTCGAATTCCGAGGGGCGTGCCCTTGATGTACTGCTGCAGAAGCAAGGTGAGTTGGAAGGGAAACTTGAGGCGGCAGGCGGATGGGTCGTCGATCATCGGATCGAAGCGACTCTGCATGGACTTGGCTTCGACGACGAGCAATTCCAGCAGGCCGCTTCAACGCTCTCCGGTGGAGAGAAGGCGAGATTGTCCTTGGCGAGACTGTTGCTGACGGATCCTGATTGCCTGCTGCTTGATGAGCCGACGAACCATCTCGACATCGAAGGGTGCCGTTGGCTCGAGTCGTTTCTTCGTGACGAGTTCCATGGCGCGATTCTGCTGGTCAGCCACGACCGGTGGCTGCTGGACCATGTTTCCAGTCGCACGTTCGAATTGGCTCGTGGCCAGCTCCGGGATTATGCGGGCAACTACAGTCATTATGTTCAGCAACGTCATTTGCAGGACATGACCGAGCAGCGACTCTACGAGAAGAACCTCGATCGAGTGCGCCGTGAAGAGACGTTCATTCGCAAATACAAGGCGGGCCAGCGAGCGAAACAGGCTCGTGGGCGTCAGTCCCGACTCGATCGATTCAAGGATGAGCACCTCGCTGTTCCGGACGCGGCGCAGGATGTCATGCGATTGTCACTCCCACAAGCGGAGCGAAGCGGTGACATGGTTGTGTCTGCAGATCAGCTGACGCTGGACTGGGGGAGTGAGCCATTGTTCACAGATCTCGAGTTCACCGTGCATCGCGGCGATCGGATCGGCATCGTGGGTCCCAACGGATCAGGCAAGAGCTCACTGGTGAAATGTCTGCTCGGCGAAGTTGCGCCTTCTTCGGGAAGCGTGCGGCAGGGGAGTCGGCTGAATACCGGGTGGTTTCGTCAGACCCACGAACACCTTGACGGTG
>JAQWRC010000394.1 GCA_029243925.1 Phycisphaerales bacterium | reverse complement strand
CTTCGGGCAGGGTGCCTGGCTGCTCTCGCAAACGAATGTTTCAGCCTGGCGTCCATATCAGGAATCTCATGTTCCATTGGGCAACCCGTTCTTTGAGATCATTCCGGACACGATGACATGGCCGATGATCATCCTCGCCACGATCGCGGCATGCATTGCATCGCAGGCAATCATTAGCGGCGCGTTTTCACTGACACGACAGGCAGTGCAGATGCGTATTCTTCCGTATCTGCGAATCATTCACACCTCACATGAGACCGAAGGCCAAGTCTACATCCCGGCTGTGAATCGAATCATGTTCTTCGGTTCAATTGCCGCCGTTGTGATCTTCATGTCGCCTGAGCGTCTGGCATCGGCCTATGGCATCGCCGTAACGGCGGTCATGACGACCACGACACTTCTGCTGACCATTGTTGCTCGGCAGGTCTGGGGCTGGCCGTTGTGGAAATACGGCCCCATGATTGTGGTCTTCCTCGTCGTCGACCTCAGTTTTTTGAGTGCGAACGTCTTCAAACTCGGTGATGGGGGCTGGTTCCCAATCGGCATCGCCTGCGTGCTCATTCTGCTCATGACAACGTGGCTTGCGGGGCGCAAGGCATTGTCGAAATCGCACCCCGATGCGCACGAACCGCTCGCCCCTTTCCTTGAACAGGTCAAGAGCGCCGATGCTCACCGGGTCACAGGCACAGGCGTGTTCCTGACGGGTGCAAGCGAGACCGCGCCTTCAGCCCTGGTGGCCTTGTTTTCTCGATTTCCAGTGGTGTATGAACGTGTGATCATCGTGTCGATGATTGCTGCTCCGGTTGCGAGATTGCCACGGAGCAAGCAGCTTGAAGTGAGTGAACTGGGCAATGGATTCACAGTCGTCTGCGGGCGATTCGGATACCTGCAGGTTCCAAATGTCCCGCGCACGCTCCAGTTGGCGATCAACAGTGGGCTGGAAATCGATCTCGATGCAGTGACCTACTACACGCGTCGGGAAATCGTCGTGACCGGTGGCTCAAGTGCGATGTTTGCCTGGCGCAAAGGACTCTACTCCTGGATGGCGAGGAACGCGTCATCGATGAGCAATGTGTTTGAACTGCCGGCAGGGCAAGTCGTGGAAATCGGCCTCAGAGTCGACCTGTGAGGTCGATCTAGAAGACGCCTTCCTCACGGAGTTGATCGACCAGCAGCGTGAAGGAAACAATCGCTTCCTGCAATTGCTTCATGCTGGTGTCCAAGCTGTCATAGAGATCACGGTTCGTGACAAGTTGGCCGATCGTCCCTTCGCCGTCTTCAACCGCCTGCATGACCCGATCAGTCGTTGACAGTAGACGCGTCAGTTCACTGGTCACTGGAATCAGTTCACCCATCATCGTGGCACTGTGCTGATCAATGTTGGTCGTCAGCTCCGTCAGTTGGTCCACCATGTCGATGCCGTGGTTGACGAATACGATGCTGGTGCCAATGAGATCATGGGCCTGATCACGCAGTTGCTCATCGCCAAGCCATGCTTCCGTCATTTCAAGTGCGCCGTTGATCCGAGCAAGCGTCGTTCGGACCGTATGTCCGACGTCACTGGCGGGCCCAATGATCGCCTGAATATCTTCGCCGACCCCGATGTAGGTTGCGGCCAGTTCATTGAATGAATCGAGTACTGGATTGAGTCGTTCATCAAGGGCATTGTTCAGCGTGGCGAGCATGTATGACCGGACTGGCCCTTGAAGTGTGGCCGTCCCATCCACTGCAAGTGGAGCGGCCATCGTGTCCGAGGGGGCGACGTCAAGCAGCAGAGCAGCGCCTGTTCCCAGCAAACTGCTGTTGGAGTAGGGGATGGCGGAACTTGGGATCGTACGTTCAGCATCGATTCCGGCAATGATCGTAACTGGCCAGCGGGGATCGCTCGTCGGCTCGACGGATTCGATGACGCCGATTTTGACTCCGTTGAGCGTGACGCTGCTGCCAACGCGAACCCCCGAAGCCTGCACGGTTGGAATGGTCACCTGGTATCGACTTGATGTCCGGATTTCACCGAACCGGATGAGCAGAACTGCAAAGCCGACACATGCGATGATGGAGCAGAGGCCGATCAGAAAGTCGCGTGCAGTCTGGTTCACGAGTGGTTGTCCTTGGCGAGTGAATCTTCAGGAGGATCGAGCAGGTCAAGCTCATCGGGACCTGCATCTCCATCAAGGAAGCGTCGAATGACATCGTTGTCGCTTGACTTGAAGTTCGAGGGTGGTCCCGAAAGGAGCACGTGCCCATTCTGCATCATGACCATGGTATCGGCGATCTTGAATGCGGTTGTGATGTCATGGGTGACGACCACGCTGGTGAGCGAGAGGCGGGCCTGCAATCGCTGAATGAGCCTTGCGATGATGTCGGACCGAATTGGATCGAGCCCGGTTGTGGGTTCGTCGTAGAGGACGACGTCTGGTTCGAGAATGACGGCGCGTGCCAGAGCGACACGCTTCTGCTGGCCACCGGAAAGTTCCGCAGGCATGCGATCGGCCGTGCCGGGCACGCCAACGATTTCAAGCATCCGGTCCACCCGCAGTTTCCGTTCTTGAAACGACAGTTCTGAATGTTCACGAAGTGGGAATCCAATGTTCTGCCCGACGGTCATCGAATCGAAGAGCGCCCCTTGTTGAAACAGGAATCCAACCCGCGTGCGGATGTCATTGAGATCGTGTTCTCGCAGGCGGTCCACGCGTTGCCCATCAAAGGTCACCGTTCCAGCATCAGGCTTGAGCAGGCCGATGATGTGCTTGAGCATCACACTCTTGCCACAGCCACTGGGTCCGAGGACGACCGTGGTCTTTCCCGGAGGGATCTGGATCGTGACCTCATGAAGTGCGCGGACATCACCAAAGGATTTCGATACACCCTCAAGTGAGATGATCGGAGTCGTAGCCGTGGCGTGATCAAGTTGGGCTGGTGTTGGTGGCATCCTCTATCATCCATGGTACCTATGAGACGAGACATCCAACGAACATGTGTATATGAGAGCCGGATCTTCTCGGTTGAGGAATGCCGGTTTACGACTCAGGAGGGGACTGAGGTCGATCGCAGCGTGGTACGCCACCCCGGTGCCGTTCTGATTGTGCCTGTCCTGCCCGATGGCCAGTTGGTGATGATTCGCAACTGGAGGGTGGCCCTGGAACAGAGCCTCTGGGAGTTTCCCGCCGGAACTCTTGAGCCTGATGAGCCCCCTGTGGTGTCTGCAGGGCGTGAACTGACCGAAGAGACTGGATACAGGGCTGATTCAATCGAGTTTCTCGGCTCTTTCTACACATCACCGGGATTTGCCGATGAACTCATGCATGTCTTCGTGGCCACAGAACTCAAGGCCGGCCAGCAAGCACTCGAAGCCCATGAGGAGATCACCGTGGAATCAAAATCATGGGATGAAGTCTGCTCGATGATGGCTGACGGGACGCTTGTGGATGGCAAGTCTATTGCTGCCATCCAGTTATGGTCCATGCACCGATCCGCACAAGGAGGCAACTGACTCGATGGGCGTACATGATCGAGCATATTGGAAGGAATCCAGTGGTCCGCGGTTCTCATCGCCGTCGGGACCAGGTGCTGGTCAGAGGTGGTCCGTCAACACCTGGCTGATCGTGCTCTGTGCTGCCGTCTTCATGATCGATGGCTTTCTTCCCAAGATGCCACTTGAGACTGGGTTGTGGTGGGTCAAAGATGCTCAAAGCAGTGTGTGGGTCGTGGAGACGACAGATCCAACGAAGATGGGAAGTGAGCGGGGGACGCTGACTCTCGAGCCAACTGTGGTGCAGGCGGTGGTTCCGGTTCAGATGGGCCAGGAGATTCAGAATCAACGTATTCAGGGATTCCCAATCTACGACGCGGCGGGCAATGAAGTCGCCGTTGCTCAAGGACGCATGGCCAAGGCGTTTGAATATTGGTTCCATTTTTCAACGAAACAAGTACTGGGCAATGCGCAGGTCTGGCGGTTGATCGGATTTCAGTTCCTGCATGCGGACATGTTCCACCTGCTGTTCAACATGATCGGCCTGTACTTCTTCGGCCCACTCGTAGAGCGATACCTTGGGGGCAAGCGTTACCTTGCGTTCTATCTGCTGTGTGGAATTTTTGGCGCGCTCTTGTACCTCGTGTTGAATTTGGGTGGCTACATCGCCTCGGAGGCCTTTGGGCTCCATTCGGTGCCAGGACTGCTGGTCAATGCAACGGGGACACCGCTCATCGGAGCCTCTGCTGGCGTCTTCGGTGTGCTGATGGCGGGTGCGTTTTTGGCGCCGAACGCCAAAGTGCTTGTGTTCTTCCTGTTGCCCATGCGATTGGCCACGATGGCCTGGCTGCTGGTTGGCTTTTCCATCGTCAGCATCCTTTTCAATCTCAACAACTCCGGTGGTGAAGCGGCGCACCTGGGTGGTGCGGCGGCAGGATGGTGGTTCATCCGTCACCCAGAGTCGCTGCATGGCCTCTTTGATCTTGCTGGCCGCGTCGATCCGACGTCGAAGCACTTTGCCGGTCGACACCGTCCTGTTCCTGGTCGAGAGCATGCTCAAGTCGACCGGATACTGGACAAGATTTCGCAGCAAGGACTTCAGAGCTTGACGAAGAAAGAGAAGCAGATCTTGGAACAGGCCTCTCGTCGAGATCAGGATCGATCCTCATCATGAGTGGGCCACTGACATTCAAGGTGAGCCACACACTCGCTGATTCAGACGCACGCGTCGGGGTTGTGGAGACTCCGCACGGTGCATTTGATACCCCTGCATTCATGCCGGTTGGAACCAAGGCGTCCGTGAAGGGACTTCTGCCGCATGTGGTGCGGAGTACCGGAAGCCAGATCATTCTGAACAATGCCTACCACCTCATGCTTCGGCCAGGAGATGACCTCATCGCTCGACGTGGCGGCGTGCATCGCTTCATGGGCTGGGACGGTCCGATTCTGACCGACTCAGGGGGCTATCAGGCATTCTCTATGGCGGATTGCAACTCGATTGATGATCAAGGTGTCGTCTTTCAATCGATCATCGATGGCGCGCGGATTGATTTGACTCCCGAGCGAGCCATTGAAGTTCAGAACAATCTTGGCGCAGACATCATCATGGCCTTTGATGATTGTCCTCCCAGCATTGCAGACAACAGTGATCATGGGACGCAGCCCGGTGCGCACGCGGCCCGACTGGAAGTAGCCGTGGATCGCACGACCGCGTGGCTGCATCGTTGCATCGAAGCACACGCGCGGAGTGATGAGCAGGCCTTGTTCGGTATTATTCAAGGAGGCACCGACCAGTCCTTGCGAGAACGATCTCTGGCGGATGTGACGGCATGCGATCTGCCGGGATACGCCATCGGTGGGGTTGCAGTGGGTGAATCTCCAGCACTGATTCACGACATCGTCTCAAAGACTGCACCTCAACTTCCTGCCGACCGCCCGCGGTATCTGATGGGTGTTGGATATGAGCGGGATATCGTGCAGGCCGTCCGCTCCGGGGTGGAT
>JAQWRC010000392.1 GCA_029243925.1 Phycisphaerales bacterium | reverse complement strand
CGATTGTCCAGATCGGCCTCGCCGGCGAAACTCGCTGACGAACGAGCAATGATCTCCTCCAACTCACCTTCGTTCGCTGGGAGGTTGTTCGAATGCACCGTTCTGGCCATTTCAAGCAAGGCGGGAACGTCTTCCGGAATGGCATTGCGGACGATGAACATCACGCGTCATCCAGTGCCAGCTCAATCTGCTCGAGGAAGGCTTCGACATCCGCAGGCTGCAGCACGCCGACAGGCGGCAGCAGGCGAAGGTGGTATGGACCGTGCCCACAGAAGAACGCGATCACCCCCCGGTCATAGAGCCGATGGAGCAGTGCCTTCAAGGGAGCGAGCTGACCGCCATATGGCGTCAGACGCATCATGCCGCCAACACCACCGACATGCGGAAACTCGGTCTTCGGCGTGCGACACGGTGTCTCAACCGGTGGAAAGTACGAGGGGTTTCGCTCGATGATGCTGCGGCATCCGGATTCAAACGCCTGGAAGAGACGTGCATGCCGGCCATCCTCGCCGTAGGAATCGCCCTCGAGCAAACGCTGAATGATACGGCGTCCCACCGCAAGACTGACGGTGCCACCAAGAAATGTCGCGCTGAGCAGCCCCGGCTTTGGATTGAGTTCGTCCGAGTAGAGCGTCGCGCACACTTGGGACATCTTGCCGACGCTGACCATGTCGGCGTATTCCTCAAGGCCAAGCCCCTGATAACGGAACATGCGGTCTGTGCGACCAAAGGACTGCACTTCATCGAACCAGATGGGGATGCCTACTTCACGACAGCGATCGAGAATTGGACGGAGGTACTCAGCCGTGGCCGTGTTGAAGCCTCCTTCGCCCTGCACCAACTCCATGACAATGCACGAATGCTGATCGGGATATCGCCAGAGCGCCATCTCAAGCGCATCCATCGTCCGCTGCAATGAGCCTTCTGGATCCTGCACATCGTAGAACGGGAGGTAATCCACCAGTGTGCTCAGTGGAACACCAGCACGACCACCTGGGATATCGCCGATCTGCGACATGCTGATCGTCCGCCCCATGAAGTTGTGATCGAAAGCGAGTATTCGCGGAGCACCATTTCGATGCTGCATGCAGATCTTCAGGCCATTTTCATTTGCGAGTGCGCCGGTGGAACATGGGAAGCAATGCGCCAAGGGCGTGCCTGGCCGCGCTGCCTCCAGCAGTGTCTCGGCAAAGAGCACCGCCTCCTCGTTGCACTGGAGGTTCCCCTGCATGACCGTATCGCCAAGAGAGGCACGAATGGCCGTTTCAACGAGGTCGGGGTCTCCGTGTCCAAACCCATGCACTCCGATGCCGGTAATGAGATCCCATTTCACCGAGCCATCAGCCAACTGGACCAGAGGACCACGCCCGAATCCTGAACCCATGTAGGGGTAGAACCCGGGCCGGCCACGAACCGATTCCAAGCGATCCAACGCTTCTTCAAGCACCATCGCGCGGCCTGGGTCCGCGGGGCGAATCCCCGTAATGGTGGCCTGATGCCTCTGCAGAGCTGAAACCAGCGTGGCAACTGCCGCCTCGACATCGGGACAATCCCACATCGGGTTCAACTGACGAGCTGTCTGTGGCGGTTCAATGGTCATTGGATGCCCCCATTGTACTCGATGGGTGCAGTGGACCGGCAAGATCCGCCCATGATCGTCCCCGGAACGAAGAGTTACGGCTACGATTCATATCCATGTATGACCTGCCCCAGATCACCGTTGAAGGCTCGCCCACCGCCATGGGACGGCAGCAAGGTGACGCCTTCGCTGAGCACATTCGATCGCTCGTATCTCATCGACTGCAGGAATCAGAGCACTACTTCGTTGATCGCGGCATCACGGATGGTTCGAAGCAACTGCACACTGCGGGCCAGAGCATGCTTGAGTTGCTTGCCGCCTGGGATCCAGAAGGTCATCAGGAGCACGCCGGGATCGCCGAAGCTGCATCCGTCGATGCAGCTGATCTGCTGGTGACCCTCAACATGACCGATACGAGGGACCTCATCTGCTTTGATCGTCGCAGTGACGACGAAGGGTGCACAGCGATGCTTATTCCCGCAACGCGAAGCGTGGATGGACGCCTGCTTGCCGCCCAGACATGGGATCTGAACCAAGGCGACCTCAAACACGTCACGTGTGTCCATCGCAAACCGGACGAGGGCCCACATACCGTCAGTGTCTCGATTGCCGGCGGGCCGACACTCATCGGACTCAACGAACACGGTGTCTGGGTCGGCACGACAAACCTCAAGACACTCGATGTCCAACTCGGCATCGGGTACATGAGCCTCCTGCATCGAGCGATACGCCAGCGTTCACACGAGGATGCAGCCAACGTGATCGAGCACGCAACCCGTATCGCCGCACACACCTACTGGCTGGCCGACGAACATGGCGGAGTCGAATTGGAATGCACGGCAAACCACACTCTTCGACGCGTACTTTCCGATGAACCCATCGTGCAGACCAACCACTGCCTCGGAGGAGTTCATGAAGATGCCGAGCCGCCGTCCGAGAGCAGCGTGCATCGATGCCAACGAGCGACGTCACTGCTGGCACAGGGGCAGCACGACATCGATTCACTTCGAGCATTGTTGGCGGATCGAAGCGAGGGTCCGCTGTCGATCAGCCGTCACCCCGAAGATGCAGAACCCACGTCCACCAATGCCTGCGGCATCGGCGTGCCCGCCACACGTACATTCCACACGTGCCGCGGACCGTCGGATCAAGGAACGTGGCACGCTATCCAACTGGGATGAACAGACTCACTCTGTCCGCTCACCCCGGAGGATTCGGCCAAAGACATCAAGGCACTCGGTGAAATTCCGCAGGCCCATGCCGATTCTGATGTGGTGATCGCCGAACTCGAAAACGGTGGAAGGCACAAGCATCAGCCCATGTTCCTGCGCGCAACGGCGGGCCAGTTCCTCCGCGGAATCCTCGAGCACGCGCACAAGACACACCGTCGAACCCAGTGGCCGCGGCAGCTCGAGTTTTCCTGCATGCTCTGCGATGAATGCGGTCAGATGATCGAGGTGGGCGTGCACGCGGTCGCGATGCCGCTTGAAGAACGTCTCCTGATTCCGAATCGCCATCAGCGCCAGAAGCTCGCTGGGTGCCGAGTTGCACATGGTCGTGTAATCACGCAGTTGTGAAAATCGCTTCATGAACTCCGTGTCCCGACTGACCACCCATCCAATGCGCAGGCCGGGAAGCCCGTGGCTTTTTGAAACACCACCCAGAGCAATCGCATTCTCGTGCCGGTCGACGACCGATGCTGTTTGCGCAACGCCATCATGTTCCAGACCACGGTACATTTCGTCACAAAAGATGCGGATGCCCCGGTGCTCACACAGTTCCAGCAGCGTGTCCCACTCTTCAGACGTGAAG
>JAQWRC010000099.1 GCA_029243925.1 Phycisphaerales bacterium | reverse complement strand
CCAATGGATCGAAAACCGCTTTGATTCGCCGAAACGCATCCATGAGCACTGGGCCGTAGAAGTCCCGAATCATATCTGCACGCGCACGCCCGTCGCCATGTTCTCCCGAAACCGTGCCGCCGTAGCGGCGCACCAATGCAGTCGCTCCTTCAGCGAGCTGCCTGAGAATGCGGCGGTCGGTCTCTTCACGAAGATCCAGTCGTGGCCGAATGTGCAGCAATCCGACGCTCGCGTGGGCATACCATGTCGCTTCGCGATCATGCTGCTTCAGCATGGCCGAAAACTCCTGCTGGAACTCGGCCAGTTGCTCCGGAGGCACGGCACAATCCTCAAGCATGCCAACAGGCTTGCGATCTTCCACCACACCACTCATCAACGAGAGGCTTACCTTGCGAAGCTTCCAGAGATCCGATTGCGTCTGCATATCCAGGCAATGAGCGTGGGACGCGTCCGGGACGGCACGCTGCAACTGCTCAAAACTGTCCTTGATCGTCGATTCATCACTGCCGAAGTAGTCGACATACAGCACGGCGCCCGGGCAAAGCCCATCCACCGACGGCAGATTCGCCAGGAGACTTCGATAGGACTCATGCCCCTCCGCGGCCGACAGAATCGTCCCGTCAAGCAGTTCAACGGCCGAGGGCTCGGTCTTCAGAATCGCAGTCAATGTGTCGAGTGCAGAATGCACATCTGCAAACCCAAGGACGGCAAGCCCTCGGGCCGGAGGAAGGGGCACAAGATCAAGAACAGCGCCGGTAACAAGACCAAGCGTTCCTTCGGAGCCTGCAATAAGTTGCGCCAGGTTGACCGCATCAAATGTCTTGGGCGTGGATGATCGTATCTGCGCCAACAGTCGATCCAACTTGTACCCGCCAACATTGCGCCGGATCAATGGATACCGGGCATCTATTTCATCCGACACCTCCAGCACGATTTCAGCGACACGGCGGGTCAATTCTCCGACGTCTTCATCACCATCCGCCGCACCTGCACTGAAATGCAGCATGCGACCATCGGCAAGCACGAGATCAACCGCCTGGAGGTGCTCATCAGTCATGCCATAGATCAGTGAGTGCAGTCCAGCAGAACAGTTGGCAATCATGCCACCCAGCGTGGCATGGGTTGCCGTTGATACCTCGGGACCAAACGTCAATCCGAATGGTGCAGTTGCACGGCGGAGATCATCAAGCACGACTCCGGGCTCAACCTCTACCGATCGGCGCTCGACATCGACCGGGCCAATGCCGCACAGATACTGCGAACAATCGAGGACGACTGCCTCATTGACCGTCTGACCAGCGAGCGATGTGCCCCCACCACGTGGAAGCACAGGCACCTTGTGACGTGAACAGGATTCCACGATGGCCCTGGCGGCAGCTGTCGTATGCGGGACAAGCACGCCCAGCGGCTCAACCTGATATTGGCTTGCATCAGTTGCGTACAGCATTCGATCGTGGCGACCGAATCGCACGTCGACGTCTCCTCGACCGGAACATTCACCGGCAACCGCCTGCAGACGATCGGAGACGGCAATCTGTGGCAATGGAATTCGAGACATGGCGCAACGCTCAACCACATGGACTGCCGGATGCAAAACGATTCCGACGACATCATGAACACTACCGGCGGGCCCGTATCCGAGCAAGAAACCGGCACGACAGGCATATGCGAGGTGCGTTGGACGAGCCTCTACCGAGGCATGTGATCAGCGATGATCACGAGCATGGTCCCCACGACCCGATCAGCAGAAGAAGATCGTCAACACCGATGGCTCCACTTCCATCAAAATCACCCGCACAGCCATTGCACGGTCCCCAGTTGGCAATCAGGGCCAGCAGATCATCGACGCCGACAGTTCCATTGCCATCGATATCGGCAGGACATGGCTCTTCGGCATCGACTGCTTCGACTGCCGCAAATGCATTGACCATGCCCCATCCAAAGCTGGTGTCGTACCCAGATGTCCCATAGTCGGATGACGTGGTCTCCATGATGGAACGAACTTCCGCCGGTGTCAGATTGATGTCCATCGACAGGATCATCGCTGCAACACCTGCAGCGTATGGAGAGGCGAAGGACGTGCCGTCGATCGTCGTCGTATCACCACTGCCGAAGCCATCGCCACCGGTTCGATCCGAAACGAGGATGGATGCACCGGGTGCAGCAGCGAAGAGCCCATTGCCGTAGGTTGAAAATGACGCAAGACTTCCATTGGAAGCGACCGCACTGATCGCCAGCACATTGGGATTGTTGGCTGGCCAACCAATGGTCGACGTCCCATCATTGCCCGCTGCCGCGAAGTGCAGCACGCCAGCGTTTGCTGTCGCTTCAAAGGCTGCATTGATCGATGCAGAAGCACTCCCGCCCCCCCACGATGAGTTGGTGACGCGGGCACCGATGTCTTCCGCCCAGGTGATGCCATTCACCGCCCAGCTGTCCTGAAACTCGAGGAACCCGAGGCAGAACCCAAAGAAGTCGATGGAATTGAAGATCTTTCCGGCTCGTGTGTAGCAACCAGGCGCAACACCTACGACATCCGTCGCATTGTTGATGGTGGATGAAACACAACTTGCAACGCAGGTTCCATGCCCATCACACGTCGTCGCATGATTCCCACTCCCTGAACCCGAGCCCGAGAAGGTTTCACCTGGAAGTTGGTGGAGATCCGGGTGGCCCTGCTGTCCGCCATCGTCAAGCACCACGACCACCACGGCATCGCTGCCGATGGTCACGTCCCATGCCTCGGGAGCATCCATGTCTATGCCATTGGATTGACTGAGCGCCCATTGCTGAGAGAAAAGAGGATCGTTGGGAACAAGGTAGTGACGCTGTATCGAAATCGCATCGGGCTCGGCGTAGACCACCGGGCCAATGCCACTGATGCCATTGACGAGACCCAGGACATCCGCGCCTGAAGCAAGTGGCGTCTGTACAACGAATGTATTTGGGAGTCCGCCCAATGACGGATTCACGATCACGCCGGGCACATGCTGCCCAACCTGCTTGGCCGCTTCATCATGATCCATTGCAGGATCGATGGCAATGATCACATCACGCGTCGGCACCCACGGCAGCTGGAGGTTTCCCGCCAAATAGACAGGCGAGACCATGTCGAATCGATCAAGACGAAGAAGATCGTCCATGCACTCCAACACTGGCCGCCCCGTAAAAAAAGCTGAATCGGACACGTCGATGTAGAACCAGCCCGGCACGGAACTTTGAACCATGTCGCTCTCTTCAAGTCCAATGTCAGAAACGAGCACGGCCGCTGCACCGCCCGAGGAAAGCCCATCAATGAAGATTGCCAGTCGATCACTATCGATCTCCAACGGCACACGCTCGCCTGCAATTGGCTGAACATGCTGCACCGAGGCTGTCTGCATGGAGCCAGCCTCAAGCGAGGCAGTGAGGGCCAGGGCCATGCAGTGAATGGGCCACGCACAGTGAAATGAGATCATGGATCGCTCCTGAGAAAATAGGGACATCTCCCCTATGTACCCAATACAAGGGGTCGAGGTCAAGAGATTCCTCAGTGAATAGTGATCCTTGCAGGTGTCAGGAGCGCCTGCGATACATCATCGGCAGCAGAAGAGTACCCAGAAGGGCCAGGGTCCCCGGTGCCGGAATAGATGAATAGGTCATCGAAACTGCAAACTCGGTGTACGCCGAACCTGCACTGCCAGAGGCAACTTCTGCATCGAGATACATCTCGACCATGTACGAGCCGGACACCAACTCCAGCTCCGATGTGGATGACATCTCTCCGGCAAAGTCCAGATCAATGTCAATCAACGAGGAGCCATCCATATCAGTGATGCGAAGCCCTGCTCCTCCGAAGCCAGCCCCATCAAGTGTGAGCAGGTAGGACCAGTGCAGATCGATGGCCGCGTCCGTGCTCAACGTAAGCGTTGTGCCAAGAATCGATTGCCCACTGCGTGCACCATCAAACACTCCGCCAGATGCTGATGTGTCACTTTCAAAGCTGAGGCCAGAAGTAGACAG
>JAQWRC010000390.1 GCA_029243925.1 Phycisphaerales bacterium | reverse complement strand
GTGGACATCGAATCTCAACGCCCCTGGAGATTCGACTGATCTCCCGGTGCCCCCCTCTTGCCGATACAATCCCTCTCCCAAGCGCGTGTAGCTCAATTGGATAGAGCATCGGCCTTCGAAGCCGAGGGTTGCAGGTTCGAGTCCTGCCACGCGTGTTGCCCGCGGATTCATCCTCCCCCCCGGAGGCAGCATGCCACCAATGCCACCGTCAATGACCATCATCGGCGCAGGAGGCATTGGATGCGCCCTTGCAGACGCCCTGCACCGTGGTGGAATTGCCGTCCAACTGGTTGAATCCAATCCGGCAAAGATCGACTGGTGTAGGACCAATGGCGTCGGCTTTGAAGATGGGCCCCTCCACGCAATTCCCATCGTGCATTTCAACGACTGGCGCCCCTCCGATTTGGACCTGACACTGCTGTGCGTGAAATGCTTTGACAACGCCACGGTGCTCAAACGAATCCCCGATACGGCTGAACTCATCCCCGTTCAAAATGGATTCGAGCAACAACTTGCTGCGCGATGTCGCTGGGAAGGCATCGCATCCTTCGTCTCTGAATGCAACGATGACACCACCTGTGCACGCTGGAGTCGGAGCGGAGCACTCCACCTTGGACCATCGAACGCCACCACCCACAACAACCAACCAACCGACCACCTTCAGCTGCTGGAACGCACTTTGAAGGAACATGGTCGATTCACCGTCAAACCCGTACCGAACATACTTCCGTACAAGTACTCCAAACTCATGTACAACGCCGCCATCAGCCCACTGGCTGCGGTCAGCGGCCTGGACAACGGTGCCCTGCTTACAATCCCAAAGGCAAGGCATCTCTTTTTCAACTTCCTCCGCGAAAACCACGCCATTCTCAAGCAGGCCAGAATTCCTCTTGAAACCATCGGTCCATTTCACCCCGACACCGTCCAACGCATTCTTCGTACCCCACTGTTGGCCAGATGCCTTTCGCCTGCATTTGCACGAAGTCTGCGCGGGACCTACTGCTCGATGTCCGGAGATATCGAACGTGGCCGAACCGAAATTGACTTTTTCAACGGCCACCTCCTTACTCTTGCCGGCCCATCCCCGTGTCCACTCAATCACACGGCCTGCACTCTGGTCCGCCGCATGACGGAAGAGCAGGCATCACCATCCACCGACTGCCTCGAGGCCTTCCTCAGATGAAACAGTGCACGCTCGTGACCGGAGGCGGCGGATTCATTGGCTCCCATCTCGTCGATCGCCTGCTGAAGACTGGGCACAGGATCCGCGTACTCGAATTGCCCGGGGCCGATGTGCAGCATCTGCCACTCGATCAACTTGAGCTTGTCGAGGCAGACATACGAGATCCAGACGCCGTCGTACATGCCGCCGACGGGTGCGATCTTGTTGTGCACCTTGCCGCCAATCCGAATCTGTGGGCACGTCAGCGGCACGAGTTCGAAACAGTCAATCACCAAGGCACGCGCAACGTGCTTCATGCAGCTCATCTCGGCGGCGCCAAACGCACCGTGTACGTCTCGACGGAATCAATCCTTGCCCCGCCGGGCACAACGCGCGTGATCAACGAAGATACCGTGACGACACTGGACGACATGATCGGCCCGTATTGTCGAAGCAAGTGGCGTGCCGAACAGGCCGCAATGGAAGCCGCCCAACGTGGCGAACCTGTACTCATCGTCCGACCAAGCGTTCCCGTCGGACCAGGCGATCATCGCATGGGGCCACTGTCACGAATGATGTGCGATTTTGCCGCCGGAAGCATCAAAGGCTATCTCGAAGGCGACATCAATCTCATCGATGTCAGGGATGTCGCCGATGGAATCATCGCCGCAATTGATCGGGGCGAACCCGGACGACCCGAACTGCTGGTCAATGAAAACTGGCCCATTCTCGATCTGTTCACCATGCTCTCGCCTGAAGTCGGCGTGCCGCCACCTCGATTCCGCGTCCCATGGCTCCTGGCGCTCGGATTTGCCCATTTGGAAGAACTTGCCTGTCGAACCGTGCTGTCAGGGCGAACGCCCATGGCGACCGTGACCGGAGTCAAACTGACCCGCCGACCATTCCGCTTTGATGGACGCCGTTCTGCAGATCGCCTTGGACTTGCGCCAATGCGAGACTGCCATGCATCCTTGGTGGAGTCTCTCGCCTGGTACCGCGATCAAGGACACATCTCTGGAACCTGATACGGTGCCCCGGTTGCCAGCGACGTTGGTTGCTGGCATGATCCTCATTCGACCCGAGGGCATACTGCCCTCGGCTGAAACCAGGAGTTGAATCCCATGGGCCTGATGGATGGCAAGACCGGTTTGATCGTCGGCATCGCAAACGAGCGGAGCTACGCCTACTTCATCGCCGAATCGCTCCTTCGAGAAGGGGCGAACTGCCTCTTCACCCACCTTCCCGGCGAGAAGATGGAGCGACGCGTCCGCAAGGCATGCGAATCGCTGGGAGTCGACGACCCTTGGCTCAAACCACTGAATGCTGCCAGTGACGATGAACTCGACACGCTGTTCGACGCAATCAAGGAAGAACATGGGCAACTTGACTTCCTTGTGCATTCAATCGCATTTGCCGACAAGGACTGGCTCAAGGAAGGCGTAT
>JAQWRC010000389.1 GCA_029243925.1 Phycisphaerales bacterium | reverse complement strand
AACCAGGCCACACTCATGTCAGGCATGGCGTTGTCCAACGCGTCGAAATACGCGCCGTGCTGTGACGTCGAGCCACCTTGATTGTTTGCCAGCGTCATCAGCCAAACGTCCGCATCAATTGCCGTGGCTACTTTGCCAACTGCATCGGCACTTGAATGGCTGCGCTGGTGCGAATAGCCGTGCCCCGCCCAACCGGCCAACCCGATGATGAGACCGCTGCCGATATCCGATCGCCATGCATCGTGGGCGAAACACACCACTGGTCCACCATGTGCCGCCAACTCGAGACCACGCCAGATCCGATCGTCGTCGATCGATCTGGCTGGAATCACCCGGTCGACCACTTCGACCGACCAGGGACCGATGTGCAGTTCAGAACCTTCGCTGGGCGAATCGGAGAACCAGTGGCGACTCTTGAATGTCGTTCGAGTTCCGTCAAAGGTAGCGCCATCGAGCATGACGATGCCGCCCACTCCGTCTCCGCCCGCGATGTAACAGACATCATTCGGAAATATATCTCCGGTGTAATCCCCGACGACGATGATCTCGTTGGACGATGGGATGACATCAGACTGATCATCGAGCGTGATCACGCGATCACGCGTCGAAGCGAGGCTGATGCTCGTGACGTCGCCGAGTTCCCCTGACACGCCCTGACCGGTTGATGCTTCGGTACGAATGTGCACCGTACCTGCGCCGGGGAATCGCATCAGGTACGCTCGCGTTGTCAACTCAAAATCGGCTGATGTTCCATCGCCCAGAGAGCCATCCATCAACGTGTCCGCCTCCGGTCGACACAGCAGCGCATACGTCGACTGCGGTGACAGCATCACACCTGAACCGGGCCCTTTGGATTCCGCGTAGGGTGAACCGGTCCAGAACCTTGAGAACGTGCGTTCAGGTTCATCAAGCCAACTGTGGATGTTGATGACCGTGCCGGTAATCCGCGGAGCTGCAACACGGTCGAATCCGAAGCCGCGAATGTCGGACTGGACATCCGCATTGGCGTTGCAGAATCCCGCCACGGCGGGCTTCAGCGCATCGACGAACCCATGAGCGAAGTTCTCAGGAGCCGTCATGTTCTGTGCATCGGCCGTACGCACCGAACGCGAGTTGCCTCCAACGATGATCCGCGTCAGTGCCGTAGGTTCACCCCGCATCGCAGTGTTGATGACCGAATCCGGATGGGAACGGGTCCATGGTGCGGGAACACCATTGTCACCTTCGGGCAGCACAGGCGCCTCCCGAACAAAGAACCCATCGTCACTGAACGGAGATGACCACGTCATGGCATGCATGCCAGTCGAAGCCGCATCGATCCAGCCAGCCATGACCAGACTGTTCTGTGCGTCGTCAGTATCGAAGACGCAGATGTTGCCGGAGATAGCCGGCATGCCCAGCAGCGCTGGTTCGATCGCTGAAGAACCGATGCGTTGCCAATCGGCATCCGATACGACCGCATGATTGATCATCCACCGCACGCTTTCGACATCGATCGATGAAGTGGAATCCTCCATTCGCATCGGTGCAAAGTAGTGACGACTCTCGAAGATCGCATTGAAGTCGGACTCATTGAGTCGATCGTTGCGAAGTGCGGCCAATCCATAGTCACCGAGCATCGCGGGCAGCTCATCGTCCGACTCGCCAATGACCAGTCCAGTTGAGGAATCCGTCACTTCGAACGTATCGCTGCTTACGAACCCCGATACGACGTCGGATGATTCAGTTCGTGCCCACGCTTGGAGACTGCCGGATGCGGCATCCCATGCACAACCAACCAGCGTCGTGGTCCCGAGCAGATCAATCGGCTCGTTGAACGCGAGTTCGACCATCAGTGTTTCCGAACCCTCAAGCCGGACACGCCAGATCGCGCTGGTCACATCAAGTTCAACTGCGAATCCATCATGTTCAGAGAGCACGGATCGCACACCACTGTTGGACACGGAAGGTGTCACCCACAGCAGGAGGGTGGACTGGTCCAGACGCTGCGGCGCAGGCAAATGTCCTGCCTGGTGCGGAGGCGGGAAGGCAATTCGAGCCGACGCGCTCGACGCATGCAGCACGCCGTCAGCCATGGCCGGCAGGCACATCAGACCGAGCAGAAACGGGATGACGAAACGGAGGCGGCTCATGGCGTCAACGCCTCCGGCTCGGGACAGGAGCCCCACTGATCGAGGATGATCAGCAGATCGAGAATATCGAC
>JAQWRC010000380.1 GCA_029243925.1 Phycisphaerales bacterium | reverse complement strand
AATCCATCGAGCGATTTGAGCCAGAACGCGGCTATAAGTTCGAAACCTTCAGTTCAAGACGAATCAGTGGATCAATGCAAGACTGGCTGCGGCAACAAGATCACCTGCCCAGGCTGATGCGAACCCGCTCAAGGAAAATTGGTGCGGCCACTGAACAGTTCAAGGTCATGCATGGCAGAGCGCCCACCCCGACAGAGTTGCAATCACTGCTTGGCTTCGATGATGAGGCCTTTCAGCAATGCTTCAACGATCGAATCGCCCCCATGGTGGTGACATTCACGACCATGCAAAGCAACGACCCTGATTCCGGCGGGGGAATGGGCATGCTGGAAGAAGACGGCCAACACACCCCCCTCAAGGAACTTCAGGAACAGGACCTCAAACGCTGGGTGACTCGCAAACTGGACTCCCGTGATCGATTGATCATTCTTCTGTACTACTATGAGGCAATGACCATGCGTGAAATCGGGCAGGCCCTTGGCTGCAGCGAGTCACGAATCTCCCAACGATTGGACTCGATTCTTCAGCGACTTCGCTCAAGACTTGACGAGCAGACCGTCAGAGAAGAGTTCATGGGCTGAAATCGACATTGCAGAATCGTTCTGGAGGGTCTGAGAGGCCCGCAGAGCCCATGAGGCGATGCCATGGGTGGATGCCATCCCTTGCTTGAAACGCCTTAATTGGCTACCGTGACCGGTTCGACAGGCCTGAAACAGGTGTTTCCGGGCCCTACAAGCCAGTTGGAGTTCCACGCAATGGACAAGATGTTCTACACCATGCCAGAAGCCTGTCAAAAGCTCGGCAAGAGCGAAGACGAGGTCCGTGAAATGGTCAACAGCGGACAGCTCCAGGAGTTTCGCGACAAGGATGAACTCGTGTTCAAGGTTGAACAGATCAACCTCCTTGCCGGCGTGGATGAAGACACCGGTGATGTCGTCATCGATCTCTCCGGAGCATCGGCGTCCAGCAGCACTGGCTTGGACCTCACGGACAACATGGATTTGACCGGCGCAGAAGACAGTGGAGCCGCACCCGCGCCCGCTGCATCAAGCGACCTTGGCCTCAGTGCTGGACTGGGACTGACTGGCGGCAGTGGAATGGATCTTGGAGACAGTGGCAGCGCCGCTGGACTTTCAGCCTTCGATACCGGCGCAGACATGGCTGGTGATGATGATGCTGGAGCGACACGCGTCGGTGACGGCATGGATGATGACCTGACCCTCGAAACCGTCGGCTCAGGCAGTGGACTCATGGATCTCACGCGTGAATCGGATGACACGTCCTTGGGCGCCGAAATCCTCGATGATGCGTGGAACAGTGATGATGAAGAGGAGTTCGATGAACTCGCCAATGCTTCAGGTCTCTTTGAAGCGGCCTCTCCTGATGAAACTGCCGTAAGCGGCGCCATCCCCGCGGGCGGCGCCCCCCAGCCAGCCATGGCTGGAAGCCCCATGGCCATGTTCCAGGAGTCCTACGATGGCGCAGGCAGTGGACTCGCCGCCGGTGCAGCGATTGGTGGCACCATTGCACTGGTCGTCCTGCTGATCATCCTGGTCGTCGAACTGAGTGGGACCACATCAGCTTTGGCCATGATGATTGCCGGCAGCCTGTGGATGTGGACGGGTGGAATCGCTGCTATTGCCATCATCGCCATCCTGGCGGGGATGTTCATCGGCAAGGCTTCCGAGTAGTTCGACTCGCGAGGCTGTCATGCCACTTACCAAATATGGAATTCGTGAATGGGGAATCGCCACGATCGTGGCGTTGCCTCTTGCATTGCTGTTCATCATCCCGGACTGGTACCCATTCCCCGGATGGATACTCAGCATTCCAGTGATCTTCGGGTGGTGTGTCATCGCGGCCTTCTTTCGCGACCCCATCCGATCCATCCCACGCGATCTGATTGCAGGTTCAATGCTCTCGCCTGCTGATGGCGTCATCAGTGCCATCGAGCATGTCGATTCACATGAGGCGACAAACGGACAGCCTGCCATCATCCTTCGCATCTTTCTCTCCGTGCTCGACGTGCACGTCAACCGCGCCCCATGCGACTGCACGGTCCTCGGCACCGTCTACCGCAAAGGTAAATTTCTCAACGCCCAGACAGCGGAATCCGCCCAAGTCAATGAATCGAATGTCATTCTCCTTGAGTTTCCAGATGGCGAAGCATTTGGAATGCGGCAGGTCTCGGGCATGATCGCCCGTTGCATCGTGTGCCCCCTCAAGCAGGGCGATCGGCTTCAGCAAGGACACAAGTGGGGCATGATCAAGTTCGGCTCCACCACGGAACTCATTCTGCCCAGGCCGGAACACGTCGACACACTCGTCGAGGTTGGTGATCGAGTCACCGGAGGACGTACCGTAATGGCCCGCCTTGCTGCAGATACTCCGGCCTGAACACACCACGGCTCACCCCCATTCGGCATGGCAGCCGATAGAACCACTATGCCGCTGCTGCCGTCATCGATCACTGCGTCACTTGCTCAAACTGCTCAGGCCGTGCAATCAGCCATGCGCTCACGAGCCAAACGCGAACTGAACTCCACAGCGGCCACACGGATGAAGGATCGAGTCGATCTGAACATCGAAGGCGTGGATCTCGAGGAGGCCGTGCAGAAACTGCAGGGCAACGATTCTGAACGATCACATCAAGAACGGCTCGGTCAGCAAGATGATGGACGAACGCCATCACTGCGCCGGATCGATGTTCAGGCCTGATCCTGGATTTCAAGACGCGGGAAAAGGGCGACCTTCTCGATCGATGTCCCCGGCACCAGACCGCCCCACATGCATTCAGTTCGAAGATCGCCACTTGGGTCTCCGAGATGCCACGCATCACGGAGAGCCTGCATCTTCGACGGCATCACGGCGTGCAGCAGGCAGGAAGCGATTCGAATGGATTCAAGGCACCTGTAGAGGATGTTGCCGACCGTCTCAGCCTGAGCAGGATCCTTGGCGAGTTTGAATGGCGCCGTTTCATTGATGAACACGTCAACCTGACGGACGATCGCCATCGCCGAAGAAATCGAACTGGCCAAATCAAATCGCTCCATTGCGGCAATGGAGGCCTCGACCTGTGTTGCGGTGAAACTGTCCCACTCGACTCCTCCTCCAGCGCACGCGCCGGAGTCAGTCGGACAGAGGCCTTCGCAGTATTTGCCAATCATGGCCGAGGTGCGACTCGCACAGTTGCCAAACGTGTTGACCAGATCGCTCGTGTAGGTCTCATGAAACTGAGCTCGAGAAAAGTCCGCATCCGTTGCGCCCATCGGCCCTTGGGTTGCGAGATACCATCGCAATGCATCCCGGCCATAGCTGTCGTCATACGCCTGAAGGGCGTCGAGGTCGATGAAGTTACCCAATGACTTTGACATCTTCTTGCCCTCACTGATCCAGAACGAGTGCGCGTAGATGCAGTGGGGCAGGGGAAGTTCGAGCGCCATGAGAATGGCAGGCCAGATCACGGCATGAAACCAGAGGATCTCCTTGCCAACGACATGGTAGTTCGCAGGCCAGTACTTTCCGCGACCATCGATTTCGCCTCCGTCTTCACCAAGCCCAAGTGCCGTGATGTAATTGAACAGTGCATCGATCCACACGTAGATCACATGGGATTCATCGCCGGGCACCGGTATGCCCCAGGTGAAGTTCGTCCTGCTGATCGGGACGTCATTGAGCCCTTCCCGCAATCGACCGAGCATCTCATTGCGACGTGATTCGGGCCGGACAAAATCAGGCTGGTCCGCAAAGAGCTGCTCGATTCGTTCCTGGAAGGTACTGAGGCGGAAGTAGTAGTTCTGTTCCGTCGCTCGTACAAGCGGGCGACCGCTGATCGGCGAGGTGTACTCAAGTTCCTTGGCTCGGGTCTCCGTGTGGTACTCCTCCTGCCCTTCGTCGTACCAGCCTTCAAATTCGCCGAGATAGACCGCGTCACGATCGAGCAGTTGCTGGACAAATCCTTGCACTTGCCGCTCATGTTCTGGATCCGTCGTTCGAATGAACTCGTCATTGGAAATGTCGAACCGATTCAGCACATCGCGGAATACGGCGGAGTTCTCATCAGCCAGTGCTTTCGGTTCGATGCCCCGCTCCCGGGCCGAGGTTTCAACCTTCTGTCCATGCTCATCCGTTCCCGTCAGGAAAAAGACGTCTTGGCCGAGTGCCCGCTGAAATCGCGCGTAGACATCGCAGATCGTGCTCGTATAGATATGCCCGATATGCGGGTGAGCATTGACGTAGTAGATCGGGGTTGTGATGGAACGGGTATCGGGCACGGGAGGTGCAGTATAGATGGGGAAGCAAGCACAACGAGGATGCCAGCCGCCATGATTCCGCATTCAATGCACTGGAAATGACGTCTCGGCCGATGGAAATCCACAACCGGGCTACTATTGTGCAGGCCCTTCTGGAGATATTCCATGTCCATTGCCCGCCTCGCCCTGATTGCCCCGATGCTGCTGCTCCCTGCTCAAGCGTACGCTCAAGATGCGCTTGGCGACGGCCATGCGCTTGATGGCAATCTGAGCACGCGAGGAACCCGAAATACCATGACCACGCGCAGCGTCAGGGATGAGGGTCGGTTTGCCCTGGGCCGAAGCCCCATGGCTGGCCGTGGCTACCAGAATGCCATCGGATACCGATCCAACGAAGACTTCCGAAAAGCGGATGGGCAAATGACGATGTATGCCGACTCGCTCTACAACAACCCCTGGTATTGGGAAAACATCGGCAGCCTTCCCACTGAACTCGCCACCAGCGGGGGCAGTGGAGGACTCGGCCGTGAAGCTGCGAATTTCAATGGCGGGGGGTACTACAACCCGTGGTTCTTCAACTCCAACACCTCAAATGCATCGCGAGTCGACCTTGGTCGTCGTATTGGAGATTTTGGATACCAGGACTCCTACGAACACAACCAGAACATCAGCTCCGTGGGGTACGACGATCTCAAGGCCAACGGTGTGGATGAGGAAGATGAACACCGCCCACTCGTCTACAGCATCGGCAAGCCCAATCAGTTTCTCCGTGACGAGCGGCGCAGCAGTGTGCTCCGTAGCAGTTATGAAGTGCGGGACCTCAATACCGACCCGGACTATGTCGGCGTCGGCATGGCCCCAGGCGACATCCCTCTGCGGTATGCCGCTTCACCGCTGCAAGGAGTCTTTCCAACCAACCATTCCATGTCTGCCCATGACATTGGATTGACTCAATATGACACTGCGCGAATCGCAGAAGATGAGCGCCTGGGCCGCGGTGCACCTCAGGTGGGACAGATGTGGCGGCCTGATTTCACGTCACTCACCGCGATCGACAACCGGATTGATGCCGACGCGGACAATCGTCTCGTAGTCAATCGAAGCGACACCACCATGAACGACCTTCTTTCGGAGATCGCTGATCGATACGAACAGGAGCAGGGCACTGCCTCTGCCGCCGACCTTGCACAACTGCAGCGGGACTATCGAAATGTCCTTCATGAGGTGGTCTCAGGCTATGGCATGCAGGAAGCAAATATGGGGTTGGACCCCTCAAGCATCGCCGGCATTCCAAATACGGACTCGACATTCACCGAAGAAGATCCTGAACTCACTACGAATCCTCCCACGTTTACAGAACCCGGCACAGCTCCAGAACAAGGTGTGGACACGCCTCCAGCCTCGCCGCTGATGCCGCTGGAGGAGTTCGGTCTCATACTGCGCCATGGACAGAAGGTGGATGCGCTTGCAGATGATGATAAAAGCCGACTGTCTGAACTGATCTATGCCGGCCAGGACAAACTCGCCAGTGGCGAGTATTACTGGGCAGAACGAAGGTTCAACCGCGCACTCCGATTCATACCTGGACACCCGCTGGCAACGGCTGGGCTTGCTCATGCACAACTCGGTGAGGGCCTGTACCTGTCTTCTTCCATGACACTGCAAAGCCTCTTGGGATTTCAGCCTGAAATGATCGATGTGATCTATGACGACGCATTGCTTCCGGTCCCACAGGATCTGGTCCGCTCAATCTCAGATCTGAACCTGCGATTGGGACAAGACGCAGACCGCGCACGGTATGCCTTCCTGCTTGCCTATATTGGCCACCAAATGGACAACACGGAGATGGTCCAAAAAGGCCTGCGTGAAATGCGAGCCGAAGATGGAGATACCGCCTTCATACGCCTGCTTGATTCAATCTGGCTTGGCGAAGAACTGCCCGAAGGTACGGATGCAAAGAAGGAATCACCTGAGTTGATTCCACTCAAACCGGTTGAATCTGATCCTGCAGCCCCGGTCGAAATGGTCCCGGATGATCCGGTAAACAACGTCGCGCCAGTTGAAGATCCAGCGGCGCCGCCAGTCGACCTCGACGACGTTGAATAATCATCCGCGATCAGCAGGCGCTCACTCGAGCAACGAACAACGCCGGGCCGGTTGATCCGGTATCAGATCGCAATCGCTGAAGCGTCGCCATCTGACAGCCGCACGCATTCGCCCAGCTGCGAAGATCCTCTTCAGAAAATCCAAGATGGACATGCCCCATGGTGTCTCTGTACGCCTCTCGCTGATGTTCCACCATGTCGATGATGAGAATCGGACCACCTGATCGAACAATACGTGAAGCCTCCCGAATGACCTCCAGTGGAGACTCGATGTGATGCAGCACCAATGAAATCAGTGCAGCATCCACCGAGGAGTCCTCCAGTGGAATCGCCTTGAGGTCCGCCTGATGAAACCTGATGTTGTCGTGGTCCGCCAAACGCAGTCTGGCTGCATCAAGCATGGCCTCCTCACGATCAATGGCTTCAATGCCATGAACCCAAAGCGCCATTTCCGCGGCAGAGGCACCCGTGCCACATCCAAGGTCGGCGATCGTCCACGCTGGATCCAGGAATGCAAGGAGCGGCTCGTGCTCCAGCGCCGCTCCAAACAGCTCACGACGCAGCTCCGTCCATTCTCCGCCAACGGCACCAAAGAAGTCCCGGGTGTCCACCTTGCGATCGGAAATGATTTCAGCCGCTCTGCGTGCGTCTTCAATGCACGCTGGATCGCCGCTGCATTCCTGCTCGGTCAGGTTCCACAGTTGCTGTGCTGTCTTGTCCATCCGAGCAGAGGCTCTGCGATACAGACTCGCCGTGCCTTCACTGCGACGAACCACCCAACCAGCCTCAAGCAGTCGCTTGAGATGCCGGGAGATTGTCGATTGGGGCAATTGAAGTGCACTTGCAAGTTCGCCGACACTGAGTTCTTGCGTATCGACGAGGTAGAGCAGACGCAGGCGAATCGCGTCTGTCAAAGGTTCAAGCCACTGCAAGAGTGGCTGGGACTCCTCCAACTCCGTCACGGTGAATCGCTCGAAGGCATGGCCAGTGTTGGGCCAGGCACGACACCGTAACCACGGAGTCGAGCCGCCAACTCCTCATTCGAGGGATCAACTTGCCATCCGGTATGGAGGTATCGCATGGCTGCATCAAGATCGCCCATCTGCTCCGACAATGTCGCGGCAGTGAGGTAGGGGTCCACGGATGAAGCGTCATCGACCACCATGGCCTGCTGGATGAAATCTCGAGCGCTGTCTGGATCGTCCGACATCAAGGCGTACTCGGCAAGAAGAAGCCAATCTTCTGAGCTCTTTCTCGCCTCGGCACGATCTCCCAGGAATTGGAAGAGTGCATTGTGATCCTTCTGCAGGTACATGGTCTCAGCCAGTACAAGAGCAATCTCACGATTGGATGGCTTGAGCGTATGAGCAATCTCAAGCGACTGGCGTGCGGCGGGAAGATCACCGGTCGCCATGGCACTGACGCCATACCCGTATAGGGCTCTCCAATCCTCTGGCGCTCGAGAAACAAGTTCGCCATACAGCGATTCAGCATCAACCCAACGACCTTGCCACATCGCTCGATGTGCCTGATCTCGAATGGTCTGGGTAGCAGGTTTGGATTCACATCCAGTCAGGACGCCCACACAGAGGACGACCGGCAGGATCCATCGATTTCGACTTGTCATGGCGCTGCACTCCCTTGCCGCGATTTCGCTGTCCATCATACGCACCACTCCGGTCTGCTACCAGCCGGTAGCATGTCAACCATGCCTCCTGTGAAGAGACACCGCCTGCTCCCTAGAAATTTGGTCCTCCTCGAGCATGTATGCCCGGGCCAACCGGTGCACGTGGACTGGATGATCGCAAAGGACCATGGAGGGCATGGGCCACTGGCGACCTACCGAATCAAGACACGATTGGATGCCATGACATCCGGTGGATCACAGACCTTGGAACCCCTGGCAGACCACCGCCCACGATATTTACGCTGTGATGGGCCCCTCGGCGGTGGGCGTGGTGATGTTCGGCGATTGGCTTCCGGCCGCGCCTGGTCGGGGAGAGATGAGGACACGTTGATCGTGCAGTGGAAGACGGGACCGGCCGCAGGCCGACTGCAACGGATCCGTATTCAAAAAAAGCCCCTCAGCGACATGCAAGTGCATTGTGAGGGGTGGGACGGGCTCTGGCGTTAAAAATGCTGCAGCCTCCGGGCGAGTCGGGTATCAATGTGGCACCAGACCCTCGGAGGTGCCCGATGTTTGAACCACCTATTGATGACGCGAAGAAGCACTTCAACAACCCCGATCTACCACCAGAAGAACCTGTCGAAACGCAACGTCCATCCGAAGACGAAGCCATCGAGATCGTGACTGACAGCCCAGCCGGCCTGAAGAAGAAGATCAAGTCGTTCGATCAAAAGCAGCTGCACGAAGATACCTGGGCCAGAACACCGAACACCACCGGCGAGGGGGCGATTCATGTCCGTACGTTCTTTTCAAGATTGAGCGAAGACTCCTTCGTCTACATGGACCAGTCAGTCAACGAATGGCTTGATGGTCACCCGCAGTACGAAGTGAAGTTCGTCAACAGTTCAATCGGAACGATGCGAGGCAAGACTGGACCACAAGATGTGCTGATCTGTCAGGTCTGGGTGTAAACCATCGCGCCCTGAACTCTTAGTCTGACGCAGGCGAAGTCCCATCGATGTCGTCCTCTGCACGTTGTGATTGATAGGCCTGTCGGCGACGTGCGTAGTGATCTGGCGCCACCGGCAACGAAGGCTCATCGCCGGCTTCCCATTGCCGATGCAGTTTCTGAAGAAATGGAACGCACCACTGGCACCCTGTCCCCGCACCAAGGCACTCACTGAGCTGCGAGGGAACACTCGGCTCTTCACGATTCATGTAATGGATCAGCTTGCGCAATGAAACACGATGGCACAGGCAGATATGGTCATCGGGTTCCATGAATCAATGCCCTGCAGTTTCCAAACGACGGCGGCGGGCTCGGCGGATCTCTATTGTCCTGACCAGTTCCGCCATACCCTCAACCATGCCATTGAATGACACGCCAAGCCGGCAATGACCGAATTGCTCATCCGGACGGATCGAAGCCAATTGCACCTGCACGAGGACCGCCCCGACTGGATCGGGAAGATGCAACTCCAGATCAACGGTCTGCCCTTCAGCCAGGCGATCGGCTGCGGGTGCACAACGCAGTTGCAGACCGCCGATGCTCAGATCCATGACCTGCGATTCAATCGGGCCGCTCGATCGGCCATCAATAATGAAGGCCTGGGGCGCAAGGTCGAATCCCACCGGAACACGATGCGCACTTCGACGTTCATTCACGGTCAGCGAAGGTGGATAGGCAAGTTTCCAGCCAGGCATCGGCTTGGATCCACCTGTTTCAATGGTGACCCGTTCCGTACATTGAGCAAGCCCGCACTGGCGACCATGCCGGGACAAGATCGCAACTTCAATGGTCTGTCCTTGCTCGAGCTGCCAACGGTCTTTCCCGTCGGAAGGGGTATCGACGACGATGTCTGCTGGATTCACCGAAACAATGGCCGCGCACCATGTTCGCATCCCACCATCCCCATGCGGATCTGGAGACAACAGGCGTATGCATCCATCCAGATCCATCGCCTGCTGAAATGCATGTCGCACCTGTTCATCGACATGCTCTCGATCAGAGAACCGCTCCAGCAGGGTTGAAAGGAATCTAGGCATCTCCCTCTCTATCGGTCAGGGAGCCGCCTGAGCCAGTGGAATCACCGTGACATCGCCACCAGGGGACCCATGAGCAATAAACATCGCTTCAGGACCGAGTATGTAAGGCGTGTCTTCAAGTGGCACCGGCATGGTCGGAGTTCGCATTTCATACGTATCCAGAGAGACGACGTACATAGTGGTCGGCTCGATTGCCAAGACAGCCGTCCCGGCGGGATCAAAACTCCCCGCAACCAACTCGCCCATGCCAACAGCGCGTCTGGATGCCGATCCTGAGCCATCCAGGCTGTAGGAGTGCACCGTCCCAGACGCATCGAGCATGAGTGATGCGGTCCCGGCGGCGTTGAACGTGAAATCGAGGACCTCGACCAGTCCAAGCATATTGAATCGGTCCTGCTCCACTATTCCATTGTGGCACTGCCAGAACAGGCCACGACTCTCGGTCAATCCACCGAGCAGGCCATCTGCTCCAAAGTCAAGAGATTCAAATGCACCGGTTGCTGAAGTCACTCTTCCAAGAGAACCGCCCTTCACATCAAACACCGTCAATGAAAAATCCCCGAATGCGATCGCTATCATCGAGCCATCGCGTGATACGGCCGCAGCAGTGACACCACGTCGAGGCAGGTCCCATCGGTACGATTGGCCGGATGCGATGTCCAGAACGACCGCTTCTTGTTTTCCAACAATCAGCAGTGCCGTGCCATCGTGACTGATCGCCATGTGCTTTGGCGACAGATCAGCCGTGTCGCCAACTCCCACACGCCGCCCATCTGGAAGAGACCAGACCGACACACTTTCCTCTGAAGCGGCTGCAAGCGTCATCGCCTCGCCAATGTCCATCATGGACACCGGGGCATCTAGCCCGCGAAGCACGTATGGAGTGCTCGGAATAAATTTCTGGTCCGCAAGTGCTTCATCCCGCACCGTCTCCGCCTGCTTGCGCAACGCCTTCTCGCGCTCGATGGAATTCTGCATGGCCGCCACTTCAGTGGCGCCAAGCGATCCGCGGTTCAATACGAAAACACCAGCCGCTATTGCCAATGCCGTCACGGTGATGGTCACCGCCAGCATGGCAAGGCGATGACGGCGAGCAAATTTACTCGCCCGGTAGAGTGGACTTGGACGTCGTGCGTTGATGGGTTCATGCTTCAGGTATCGCAGCAAGTCGCGGCCAAGTTCACCCGCATCCTTGTATCGACGGCCTCGTTCCTTCTCAAGGCAGGTCAAGACGATCGTTTCAAGATCCCGGTCGATCTGACCGTTGATTCGCCGAAGCCCTTGTGGTGAATCTTCCCGGATGACCCGCATGGCTTCGAAGATCGGTTGGCCCTCAAACTCATGCGGCATCACGCCTGTCAACAGCAGATACAGCAGCACTCCCATCGCATAGACGTCGCAGCGGCCATCGATGTCCCGCATCGCCATGTCGACCTGCTCCGGCGCCATGTACTGCACAGTGCCGACAAGCCTGCCTGCCTCGGTATGCATGGTGTTGTTGTCAAGTTGCACTTCCGACACTCGTGCAACTCCGTAATCGATGACTTTTGGCTCGCCTCGCTCGTCAATAAGGATGTTTCCGGGCTTCAGGTCACGATGAATTACCTGACGCTGATGGCCATGGTCAATCGCCGCGCAGACCCGCACAAACAGCCGGACACGTTGCTCGATCGTCGCATCCTGCTCCTTCAGGTAGTCGTCGATTTCACGGCCGCCCGGGATGTGCTCCATGACGAAGTAGGGTTTGGCGCCACTGCCGTCGTCCCACGTTCCGGCGTCGTACACCTGGGCAATCCCGGGGTGTCGCAACTTGCCGAGAATCTCCACCTCCTGTTTGAAGCGACGAAGAATCGAAGGCGGAAATGTCGACCCCTTGAGTACCTTGATGGCGACAAGCCGGCGTGGCTGTTGCTGCATGGCGGCGTACACGACGGACATCCCACCCTCGCCAAGCATGCGCACGACCTGATAGCCGGCGATCTCGGAGGGAATTGGGGGGTGTTCGGTATCAGCCATGGAATCACCCTACCAAGGAACCGGCAGGGCTTCCGTCCACCAGCGATCAGTCCCTGGTGTCTTCATCACCAACGATCTCAGGGGCGGGCTCACTGGGATTCTCCAGCACATCCTGGATCAGTTCCAATCGATTGACCACGACCTCCATTGAGGCGGGGCGATCGTTTGGGTCAACCTGTACACAGTCCATGATCTGGCGTGAAAGCAGGGGGTGTATGCGGGAATTCTTGACGTGGGGAGGCACGGGGGGCCTGATGTCATCTGAAGCTATGGCGCCGGAAAAAATCGCATCCCCATCACCCTTTGGGGGCATCGCGGTCGGGATGACTTCACGAACCAGCACCCAGGACATCATGGCGCCGAGGTTGTAGATATCCGTCTTGGGTGTAATCGCCTGCCGGTGGGCCTGCTCGGGAGCCATGTACCCAGGTGTTCCCTGAATGCGTTTCTTCACCGTCCCAATCAGACACGCCTGCCCCAGATCGATGATCTTCACCTGCTGGTGCTCGGTGATGAGGATATTCGTTGGCTTGATGTCAGCATGAACATAGCCGCGGCCATGCATGTGCATGAGACCTTCAGCAACCTGTCGAAAGACCTTGACCGCTTCGATTGCATTCGACGGCATCCGCTGGTCCAGCGTCACCGCATCGACCAACTCCATGATGAGCGATACGGCATTCGTCTTGAGCAGTTTCCGATGCCGAATCAACTTCACAATGGAGCGAAGGGACGGATGATCGAACTTGGAACCCACTTCGTATTCCAGTTCAACCTGCTCGATGAAGCGGGCATCCTGGTTCTCCGCACGAACAACATGCTTCAGCGACCAGACCTGCTTGGTCTTCTGGTCCTGCACCGCATAGATATGGGACTCTGCGCCCTCGCCAAGTTTGGCAAGCACGAGGTAGTTCCCAATCTTGTTCATGGACGTCATTGCGTGGAGGGGTCTTTATGTGGCAAAGGAGCCTGAAATCAAATCTGAGCAACAATGATTTCCGCTATCGACATGGTGCAGCAGAAATGAAGCCCAGGTCCCAGAATGACACAGGATCATTGAAAATGGCTTCGTAGGGTAGTGGGAGGGTCCGTTTCGATCAACGACCGATGTCAAGCAACTGCTCAGCAAGTTGTGAAGCCGAAAAGTAGCGGCCGGGGCTGCTGATGCCCTCCGTCAGATCACTGTGCAGTTGAACAGACGTTCTTGGAATCCCCAACTCCT
>JAQWRC010000379.1 GCA_029243925.1 Phycisphaerales bacterium | reverse complement strand
GTTGGTGCTTCCGTTGCCGTTGCCGCCGCTGTCACTTGAGCCGGGCACGCGGCAGTAGGAGTTCTCGAAATTCCAGTAGACGACCATCGTTTGATCATTGCCGGTGGTTACGCCGCAGTGATTCGCGGTCAGGAAGTATGGGGTCTGATCCTGAGCGGTATTGTTGAGCATGCCGCCTGAGCATGTGAAATAGCCATTCAGGGCATAGAGTCCAACGCATGGGATTTCCTGATACCAGGGATCACCCTCGGGGCAGACGACATCGACGTTGCATGAGCCACTCCGGCTCGTGCCGTCGGCTTTTTCTGCGCCGAACCCGCGATAGCCAACATTGATCTTCGTGATGGCGATCTGCTGTTCGATGGCAAGACGGTCTGCGTCACTGCAGGTGATCGTGACGATGATTTCATCGCCTTGAACCACGGGAGCCCAGAGTTCACCGTGATCGAAGTTGTCCAGTGAAGTGAAGGGGCCGACCTGGTCCGCTCCATCTTCTGATGCAATGAACATTTCGCCACTGTCGGGCATGTTCCAGTGCTCAAATGCAAGATTGATGTGCGGTGCGCCGCGGCTTGAAAAACGCATCTGCCAGCGGAGCCAGCCTTCTTCATTTCGATCCCAGTACCCGTTGTTGCCGGGGGTAATGAACGCTTCATTGGGGACGGCGAATCGCAGAGGGAGGCCGTCGGCAGTGCGACGTGCGTCATCAGCGCGAAGCCACTCAAGATCAAGCGGATCGATGGCCACGTTCGGGACAAGCCCGCTGGTCAATGATTCCGCGGACAGGCTCGTGGTAGGGATAATGCAGGTGGCAGCGATGGTGATCGCCGCGGTCGTCATGCGAATTGACATGGGGGTTCTCTCTCCAGAGGGGTCCGGCCTATGTGCCAGGACCGACAAAATGATACGACTGTCTACCGTACTCGCGCTGGGGGGCCTGCGGAAGCAGGAATCACGTATTTCAGTCGTGAAATCATAGGCATGGTGCCCTCAGGGCATCAAAAATGGGATTGATTCCATTGAATCGGACGCAGCTGTGGTTGCGGACCCTACAGATGGTTCCATACGCTGCAGCAATGCACCATCGAATCTATACCGTCTGCCTGCTCATAGGCTTTCTTCCGTTTCTAGTGGGATTTCACCCGGCTCATGAGGTGCCGACTGGGCAGGGCGAGAATCCAGCGCATCGACCGTCTGTGTCGGTGATGGAGCCCCGGGCTGAGTCGGTGATGACTGGACCCGATGTGTGGACGGTGGTTCCGGATTGGGGCCAGTCTCCGGAACTGTCGATTGGCAACACGCATGGTGGCGTGCTCATCGATCACGATGGCCGCGTGCTGTACAACACGGATACGGATCGATCGATTCTGATTCATGATGCTGATGGAGCATTCGTGGAATCTCTGGCCGGCCGATTTTCTGGAATACACGGGATGCAGTTGCGCATTGAAGAAGGGATTCCGTATCTCTATGCGGCGCACCTGCCTGGGAAACAGATCGTCAAACTGCGAATGGACGGGACGCATGTCTGGACCATCGGTGTGCCGATGGAATCGGGCAAATATGCGGATGACTCGAACGCCTACAATCCGACGGCAGTTGCAGTTGCTCCGGATGGTCGCATTTTCGTTGCCGATGGCTACGGGCGGAATTGGATCCATGTATTCGGCCCCGACTTGCGCTACATGAAATCCTTTGGAGGGCGTGGTAATGGTG
>JAQWRC010000376.1 GCA_029243925.1 Phycisphaerales bacterium | reverse complement strand
GGTGCCATGCCATGGCTTCAAGCAGATCAAGTTCTTCACCGTGTGCGCCGGCAATGATCATGGTTCTCAGCATCGCGTCATCAGGGTGTCGAGCCAGTGCAGCGACAAGTGGATCGGCGATGTCCAGCACGTCGGCATTGGCCAGCGCCGCCGCCGCGTGGCGACGGACAGAGGGGTCTGCATCATCCAGTGCAGGCACGGCCAGATTCAGCAGTGTGGAATCAACGTTTCGTTCAGATGCGATTCGCATGGCCTGGACACGAAGGTTCGGATCATCTGATGATGCGGCGCTGCGCAGCGTGTCGTGTCCAAGTTCACCCATTCCATGCAGTGTCCAGAGTGCGTGGGCGCGAGCAAGTGGTTGATCATGGTTCGTCGCCATGGCTGCAAGGAGTGGAACCGAGGTCGGCGACTGCCGTTGGATGAGTTGCTGTTGGGCAAGGAGGCGTGCGGGTCCGTTGTTTTCGGCGAGCAGGTCGACGAGGACCGCCTCGGAAGTTTCAGCCGGTGTCGGAAGGACGTGTGTCGTCCCGTCATCAGGAACGAGCCTCCAGATGCGTCCACAGTCGACAGGGTGTTCAAGGCCGCGGTCGAGCACCTGATTGCGAAGGAAGGTGGTCATGAAGATCCGGTGTTGCAGGATGCCTCGGTACATGTCGAGAATGTAGAGCGCGCCGTCACCCCCAGTGCGTGCTTGCACGGGACGGAAGCGTTCATCGGTGGAGGCCATGATTGCTCCGATGTGAGGATCGCTTCTGGCTTCCGGTGCCGCATCGTTTCGAGGGATCATGTTTCGATGTTCAACGGTGTTTCCCGATGGCTCACAAATGAAAGCATCGCCCATGTACGCGTCACCCAGCACGGTGTCGAGGTAGATTTCCGGTCCACAGGCAGCGGTGAAATTCGCCAGGGTGAAATCATCATTGAGTGTTCCGTTGGCGTATCCGCGATTGACACCTGGATTGATGCGGATTGGATGGACCTCTGTGTCGGCGGGAACGCGTACATATGCACCGACGCCGTCACGTTGGTGTGGGTTCATTGCAATGATGTGCTTGGGGATCAGATCAACCAGCAGTGGGTATGAGTTGGGCGTGTAGTACCACCGGTCCCATGCGTCACTGGTGAGGCCCCACTGGCCGTGGGCGGGAACGGCGCGACGTTCGAGCACACCGTTGATGAATCGATACTCCCAAGGGTGCTGTGAGCAGTGCAACCAGTTGTCCATGCCGTATCGCAGGCCATTGCCCGCGTGCTCGGGACTTGCTCGGCCGGCGAAGGTGTCGTCAAGGACGATGGTCGAGTCGGCTCGCCCGTCCCCGTCATGATCGATGGCATGCATCAGGTTCGGTGGCGAGACGACCAAGGCCCCTCCGGGCACAACGGTTACGGCTCGGGGAAGGACCAGTTCATCAAGGAACACTGTCCGGGAGTCCATGCGGCCGTCATGATCGAGATCTTCAAGAATGACGACTCGGCCGGTAGGTTTCAACTCATCGCTGCCGGAGACATCATTCATGTATGCGGGCATTTCAACAACCCACAGACGGCCATCAGGTCCGATGTCCATCGCAACCGGGGCGATCACCAGCGGCTCTGCAGCAACGAGTTCCACTCGAAGTCCGTCGGCTACGACAAAGCTGGACATCGCGTCCTGAGCGGACAGTGGTGGGGCTGGGGGTACGGCGAGATCCGCCGGCAGCGGCGTCTGGTGCTCGCCGGCTCGATCGCCCTGTTGGGCGAGCGCCGTGGTGGCGGTGAGCAGGATTGAAAGCACAAGCAGACGCATGGTCTTGCTCAGCCTACTCGAAGACGCCATGAAGCCTCAGCTTTGCAGGGCGGCATTGATCTTGTCGATGTTGTCCTTGGCGTCTCCGAAGAGCATGGCCGTGTTCTCGTTGAAGAACAGCGGATTGTCGACGCCTGCATAGCCACTGGCCATACCGCGTTTCATCACGATGGCCTGGCCACTCTTCCAGACCTGCAACACCGGCATGCCAGCGATGGGGCTGTTTGGATCGGTCTCGGCACTCGGATTCACGATGTCATTGGCGCCGATGACCAACGCGACATCGGTATCGGGCAGATCATCATTGATCTCGTCCATTTCCAGCACGATGTCGTAGGGCACGTTGGCTTCAGCAAGGAGCACGTTCATGTGACCTGGCAATCGCCCAGCCACTGGGTGGATGGCAAATCGAACTTCAATCCCCTTGGCAACCAGCTTGCGAACGACTTCGGCCAGAGCATGCTGAGCCTGAGCGACAGCCATGCCATAGCCGGGAATGATGACGACTCGTTTGGCATTTTCAAGCAGTTCGGTTGTTGCATCGGCTTCGATGGGGATGACATCGCCGTCATAGGTGGCCGCAGGGCCGCCGCCACCATCGGTTCCAAATCCACCGAGGATGACGCTGATGAAGGAGCGGTTCATTCCCTTGCACATGATGTAGCTGAGGATCGCGCCACTACTGCCCACGAGGGCGCCGGTGATGATCAGCAGGTCATTGCCGAGCATGAAGCCAGCAGCCGCGGCCGCCCAGCCTGAGTACGAGTTGAGCATCGAGACCACGACTGGCATGTCGGCGCCGCCGATGGCCATGACCATGTGGATTCCAAGGATGCCTGTCAGCACAGTGGCGATGATCAGGATCGTGATTCCAGTCGACAGTTCATGATCAATTACGAACCAGGCGCCCAATGCAGCGGTCGCGCCAAGAATGATGAGGTTCAGCAGATGCCGAGCAGGAAGCATCAGTGGCGTGCCGGACAGGTTCCCGTTGAGTTTCAGGCAGGCAATGATGGAACCGGTGAACGTGATTGAGCCGACGCCGATGCCGATGAAGATTTCAATGAGATGAACAGAGAGTTCCGAGCCGACCAGTTCGGGATCGTGATCGACGAAACTGGCGAATCCCACCAGGACAGCTGCCGCGCCTACGAAGGAATGCAGCAGGGCGACCAGTTGAGGCATCTGGGTCATCTGCACTCTGGCCGCGAAGACGGCGCCGATGATGGCGGCGGGAATCATCGCTGCAATGAGCCAGCTGTACAGCGCAACTTGATCACTCAGTACAGCCGTCAGCAGGGCGAGTCCCATGCCGATCATGCCCATCAGATTGCCGCGACCGGCGGTGGTCTGCTTCGACAACCCGCCGAGGCTCAGGATGAAGAGCACGGCGGCGACGAGGTAGGCGATGATGACGAGTGATTCGTGCACGGGAGGTGGTTATTTCCTGAACATGGCGAGCATGCGGCGAGTGACGAGGAAGCCGCCGCAGATGTTG
>JAQWRC010000364.1 GCA_029243925.1 Phycisphaerales bacterium | reverse complement strand
ACGATTGAATTCGTACGCCAGCGTCTCGAATCACTTGAGCAGACTGCGCTGGCCGCAGTTGCCCCGCTGCCGGAAGGCCAATCGAAGAATCTTCGTGCGATCGTCATGCACACCCATGGAAAGTCGCAATGGCGACCTGATGCCGATGATACATGGCGTGATGCGGAGGTCGATGACAAGCTGCCTGAGGGCGCGATGATACGCACAGGATTGAAGTCAAGCCTGACGCTCCGAGTGGGGCTCAATGCAACGGTCCTTGTCGACAGCAGCGCTCGAGTCACTCTCCCTCGCATCATGCATGATGGGCAGCAACTTGAAACCGCAGTCAAGGTCGTGCGCGGACGAGCTGACATCCAGGTCAATCATGTCGGGCTTACAAACGATTTCTCCGTGATCACCCCTACCGGCGCACTGGCCGTCAAGGGGACGGGATTCGCGTGCCGCTACGATGCCTTCGATGGCACTTCGATCATTGGCTCACGCACAAACACGATGAACGCGATTGAAGTTCATTACTACGCGACAAAGCTGGCCTACTACCTCTCGGGCGGCGCAATCTCGAGCAACAAGAATGAGAACCCAACACTTGCTGCGTTGATCGAAGCTGCTCCACCACCGTCGGCCAACAAGGCTGAACAGCAGGATGTCGCCGATCAAGAAGGCGCTCCTGGCAGCGCCGTTGTGAACACGGATGCGGTCACCCAAACGGTCCGGGTTGACTTGGCCATCCAAGCTGAAATTCAGGCTGAAGCAGTCAACGATGCCTATGAGGAAGAGTTCTTCGGTGATGTTCTGAGTCTGCCAGGATTCGAAGAGTTCAATCAGATCCCGTACGACGCCATGGGGGAAGTAGCCGCGGCGATGTACTTTGACATCACTGGATCCTCCGACGGTGACTCAGGCCACTATGGACAGCAACGCATCCGCGGCCATTTCTCCGAGCTCCTGATGCAGCGGCTGAACTTCAGTGGCAGTGTGAACCCGATGATCAATGGTGTCATTGCATACGGCGATTACATCGATGCCAACTATGACAACTACACGCCATCAGCGACTGATCTGAGGGCCATCCTGATGATCGTGGATGAGTTCTGCCGCACTCGTTTCCCAGGAGACACTGTCAAGATACGCATCTGCCGCCAATGCTTTACGGACGCGGTCGCCACCACCTTCTCTGGCCCCCAGGGAGATGCGTACTACGACTACCTCATTGGCGGACTCGGGATCCAATAAGCCGGGCACTCCGGGGCCACGCCCTCTACACTGCTCCACATGAATCGAAGTGTTCTAGCTCTCGGCTGCGGTATTGTCTTTGCGGTCTTTCTGCTTGACCTGGCTGGGGCATTTCAGCTCTTTGATGCAAAAACACAGGATCTGCAGCAGCAGCATGTGTCGCGCACTCCAGTGCCGATGAGTGACGAAATACTGCACGTCGACATCGACGATGGCGCCCTGCAGCGCATTGGCCGCTGGCCCTGGACGCGAACTCTGATTGCCGGATGCATCGATGCGCTCACTGATGCCGGAGCACGCACGATCGCAATCGATCTGGAGTTTTCAGAGCCTGCACCGGATCCTGGCCACGACCAACGACTCGCAGAATCCCTCGGCGCAAACACGATACTTGCCGCTCTCATGCAGTTCGATGATGTTCAACAGCAATGGGCTGATTCAGGTGGAAGTGCACAGGGACTGGCAGCCATCCAAACACGCCTTGCCAATGACATCAATCTGGACCCAGCAGAACATGGTGTGGAACTCGAAGAAGCTGATCAGGACGCATTTGCTGCCAACGAAATCTCTTTGAAGCGCCATGTCCTCTGGGCAAACCCCGAACAGAGCTCCCCCACCGGATTTGCCGAGCGAGCCCTGCAGAGGGCATATATGCGGCAGAAGCAAGCTGAAGCCATTGCGATTGATCGCGGCCTGCTCGACGACGCGAATAGCGCCGATGGAACGCCGATGGATCGACTCCCGCTTCCGGCACTCATGCCGCACGTCGGTGGCCTCGGCTATGTCAACATTTCTCGCCGAGGCCGTGATGGTGTCGTTCGCAGCATCGAACCAACTCAATCGATGCGCAGCGGTTCGCTCACATCACTTGGCGCCGCAGCTGCCCTGCACTTTCTAGGCGAGCGTCAACCCCATGCAGCGTCACTCGCGGCAGATGGGGGCGTCCTGAGCATTTCCAACCTGCGGCAGCTTCCCATGCATGATGGCGCACTTCATCTTGCCTGGCCGTATACCGAACATGGTTCAGGCTGGCAGCATCTGATGCGAAATGACACCGACGACCAAGCCGGTGCAGGGCATATTTCTATTGCAACAATCGCAGAACTTGTTGAAGCTCGGCAACTGCAAGAGGCGAATCGGAGCGAACTCGCCGCCATCAGCATTGACCTGCTGCGAGTGATCCGACAGGATCCGAATCTCCAGCCAGAAGACTCGCTGCAAAAACAGTTTCAGAATGAAATTGCTGATGAATATGATTTCACGCTTGGCGATCTTGATCCTGGTCTGGATCCCGCCCAGGTCATCAAGGACCCCGATGCACTCGCGCACGCCAAACTGCTGGTGGCATGGCATGACCTCAGTGAAGCGATCGCCTCCAATGCAACTGAAATCAACGACGTGCAGAACCTTCTGCACGAGAAGGTCAACGACAAACTTGTTTTCATTGGGTGGACGGCTACCGGATCCATCGCCGACTTCGTGCCAACGGTGGCCGGCCCACGTACGCCTGGTGTTGTCGTGCATGCAGCTGTTGCCAACATGATGCTCACTGGCCATAGTTATGAACATGCACCGCGTTGGCTGGGTCCACTCTTGGTTCTCATCCTGGGGCTATGGATCACGCTTCTGGTCGCGAGCACGGCTCCAATGATTGCCACCGTCTGCTCATGTGCGATTCTGGCCATCTACGTCTATCTATCTGCAATGCTCTCATTTGCATCATGGGATCTTTTCCTCCCGGTTATTGCACCAGTGACAAGCGGTGCATCGGCCTGGGCCGCATGCACGGGCCTCAGCGCTGTACTTATTCAGCGGGACAAGCGGCGAATCACGCGACAATTTCGATCGCGTGTCTCCGATCGCCTTGTGGACACACTCATCGACAATCCAGCTGCGATCAGCATGGCCGGGGAACAGCGGGAAATCACCGTACTCTTCGCAGACCTTGCCGGATTCACATCGATCAGCGAACAACTTGGAAGCGAACAGACCGTTGCACTCGCAAATCGAACCCTTGCGGCACTTTCGGCAGCAATCGTTGCCCACGATGGGTACGTCAACAAGTTTCTCGGTGATGGCTTGATGGCATTCTGGTCGGCATTTGAACCACAGCCGGATCAAGCGAAACTTGCCTGCAATGCAGCAAACGCCTGCCGCACTGCCATGCATGAGCTGAATACAACAACGCAAACACCGCTTGCACTGCGCATCGGCATCGCGACTGGAACAGCAATCGTCGGCGACTGCGGAGCTCCCCCGGAGTTGAACGACTACACCGCCATCGGTGACACCGTGAACCGTGCAGCGCGGCTTGAAAGTGCAAACAAACAATTTGGCACCAGTACCCTGATCGACGGGACGACCTGCACTCAGGCGGGTGGCGGCTTTCGCGTTCTGCCCATCGGCCCGACTGCGGTCGTTGGCCAACGCGTCGCCTGTCCGTTGCACGCCATCGTCGATACTGACTTCACTGATGCGGATGTTGCAGCGGCAGAGCAGCTCCAACACGCAGTCACCTCAGGCGACAGAGCCGCGGCTCGCACTGCCCTTGAAGCCATGGGCGATTGCACATCACTTGATTCCATCGCCATACTGTGGGCAAATGCGATTGATGGATCTGGTGAGCTCGTTCTGAAACTGGACAGCAAATAGTCACCCTACTGGCTTGAGCCGGTAGTGCCCCACCAACCATCGCGATCCGCCATGCATTGCAAAGCACTCGGCGCAGGCCAGATAGAACATGCGCCAGCGTTGCAGAGCACGCTTCGCTCCTCGTGGATCATCAGCAAGAATCCGCAACGCAGCAGATCGGTTCGAATCCAATCGCTGCAGCCATGCTTCGGCCGTCTTTGCATACTCCATGCCACTCCAGGTCCACTGATCAACGACATTCATGTCAGCATCAATAGCGGGCAGCAGATCCAATGACGGCATGATGCCCCCTGAAAAGAATTCCCGCGACATCCAGTCCCCGGGCCCAGTCGCATCGAACATGTATGGTGTTGTGTGATGGCAAAAGACATGGACGAATGCAAGGCCATCCGGCTTGAGCCACGCTCGCATCATGCCAAGAAGCTTCGGCCAATTCCGCAGATGCTCCATCATTTCTATGGAGACGATTCGATCAAACCGCTCATCCAGCTCGAGCACGTTGACATCAACCGTACGAATTTCGACATTGGTCAGCCCCTGCTCTTCGGCATTGCGTTCAATGCTGCGCCGCTGGCTGTTGCTGTTTGAAATTCCAACGATTGTCGAGTTTGGAAACCGACGGGCCATCCAGAGCGTGAACGAGCCCCAGCCACAGCCGAGCTCAAGAATCCGCTGCCCGTCACGCAAGTCGGCATGATCCGAAGACACCTCCAGTGCTCGAGCTTCGGCTGAATCAAGATCCGACGCCTCATCCCAAAGACAGCAAGAGTACTTCCTGTGACGCCCCAGGCACTGCTCATAGAATTCGGCTGGGACTTCGTAATGCTGCTCGTTGGCCAGATGAGGCACTTCGGCCAGTGTCCTTGAACACATGTCATCGATGAACTGCTTCCTCACGTGCACGGCACGCTCGGGGTGCAAGGACGCATCTCGATTTGCACAGAGCCGGCGGATACCCGCACGAATCATCCGATCAGGCAGCATGCCGCGTTCCGCCAGTTGCATGAGCAGTGATGTAATCACCTGTGCTGCACCTTTCCAGATCGTGGCGGCAATGGAATGAACATGCTCGTCGTCCTCTGGTACTCCAGATACGCTTCACCGCGTTTTTTGATGGCTTCCCGCTCGACGTGGGGAATACCAGAAACCTTCAGCAGGAAGTACAACATGAGCGCAGCGCCCCCGATACCAATCCACCATGCAGTGCCATCAATCGCCATGACCGCCCATCCACACCAGGTCAACCACTCAAAGAAGTAGTTGGGATGGCGGCTCCATGACCAGAGTCCGTTGCGGCACAACGCCGCTGGATCCGTATTTGTCTTCTTGAATGCTGCCAGTTGCAGATCTGCAATGGTG
>JAQWRC010000358.1 GCA_029243925.1 Phycisphaerales bacterium | reverse complement strand
CGTGCCCGTGTCGTGGCTCAGGACTCCTAACGGGTTGTAGAACTCCATCTGATACGTGCCGAAGGGCCCGACGTCCGTGGACTGCGTCCACATCCACAGCAGATCGTGGTCGAGCGTGATGAACCCCTCCGTCGGTGGTCGCCACGAATAGATCTCGTTCGAGTAGAAGTCCGTCAGGTTGCTCGTCGAGATTCCGAAATCCCGACAGACGGGGTCGACCGGAATATCGATCTGGTTCTCCCAGCCACTAGGGCCGGGGTTGCAGTCGCCCGTATACGGCTCGAGGTAGTCCCACCCGTCGTTTTCGTTTGGTACCCAGATCGAGAAGGCCAGACCGGGCCAATCGCCGCCTCCACTCGAGGCGGCCATGGCGATCTGCTCACCGGCACGGACCTCCTGGCCGACTTCGACGATGGCGCTGTTCTGCTTCAGGCTTTGATAATAGCTGTAGCGATCTTCACCATGATGAATGCCGATGTAGTTGTACAGAGCATCGCTCACTTCCGCATTCTGATCCGGCTCGCTGTCGACAATGTCCGTCACCGTGCCATCGAGTACTGCAACGACCGGCACGCCGATGAGCTGATGATTGAAACTTATCAGAAGCCCGTTGTCCACGTAGCTGCCGTCGTAGGTGTACGACCCGCAGTTCCAGTCCTGAATCCCGCCCTCGCTGGAGTCGAGATCGACGTAGTTGTTCATGATCAGATCGACCGATTCCCTCGCCCCGGCGGGAAAGATCGGAAGGGGTTCAAATGTCCCCCGGGTTCCGGATTCGGAAAATGGGCCGAAGCGTCGGGAGTATTCTCTGATGCTCCGCAGTATGCGTTTTTTTGCTGCTCCACTGCGATGCGCGGTGTGTGCACGGTTCCCCAGGTCGGCGGCTCCGACGAGTCCGCCCTCGGGCGGCAGAGGCTGCAACGTAGGCCCGGTATTCGTTGAGGCATATGACTCATTCACCACAGCGGCGGAATCGAGTTCAGCATGGGCGGCGACAGCGCCGGAGATGGCTAGTGTTGCCACGATAATTGTTTGAGTGGTGTGCATTGATTTCGTTTTCTCTGGGTTCGCTTTCAGTTCCGGTTCTTCAATGGATCGTGCGTTATGAGCAGGTGTTTCCCCACAGCGAGATGACCAGCAGCAGGTCCTTGACGTCGTACGGATCGCCCCAACTGCCGATGACGGCGAGCAGATCACTCACGTCAACGGTGCCACTGCCATCGAAGTCACCAGGGCAATAGACGCAGTCGTCGCACGAATCCTCGATGCAATTGCCGCCGTTGTCTGTGAAGTCGCCGTTAATCTGCGTTGTGTCATTGTCGTAGCCCACATTGCCACACACGGTGGTGTCGTCTATGGCGACCGTCGCACTGGCGTCTACGAACACGCCTCCGAGGCCCGCGCTGGTGTTGCCGCTGATGATGCACCCTGTGATCGTGGTGTGACCGTTGTAGAGCGACACGCCGCCGATGGCGTAGTAGGGATACGTGCCGATGTTGCCTTCGATGACACAATCGATCAGGGATACCTCGGACGATTGAGATCCATTGTTGTCCACCACCTGTATGCCGCCGGCAAATGTGCCCTGGTTTCCCGTCACCGTGCAGCTCTCCACCGTGGCGTGGCTGTTGATGATCGAAATGACGCCGTAGTAGCCATAGTTTGTGTCCAGGGCGCAGTTCATCACCGACGCGCTGCAGTTATTCAGTGAAAGCGGATACAGGAATCGGGTGAGATGCAGGTTCTCGATGTTGATGGCGCCCGATGCTTCGGTGCCACCGAAGAACATGATGCCTGTTGTAAGGCCTTGTCCATCGATGGTCACCGCCGGTGTGCCGTCGGAATGGGTCTCGCCGATGATCGACAGCGACATGCCGTTGGTCATTTCGAGCTCGTCTCCCTCTTCCTGTAGATACGTGCCCGCGGCGATGACGATGGTG
>JAQWRC010000354.1 GCA_029243925.1 Phycisphaerales bacterium | reverse complement strand
ATCGATGAAGGATTGCCCGGAGAAGCCAGGATTCACACTCATGACCAGGACAAGATCAACCGCCTCCAGCCACGGCTCAATCGCCTGCCAATCCGTAGGTGGATTGATGGCAATGCCAGCCGTCATCCCTGCAGCTCTGATGGCACTGATGACGACATCGGGATCATCTTCACCCTCGATGTGAAACGTCACATGGCCAGCACCCGCCTTGGCAAACGGTTCGACGTACTGCAACGGCCGCTGCACCATCAGATGCACATCAAGCAATGTTTCTGGAAGGCGACGATGCAAACTGGAACACAACGCCGGTCCCATGGTGAGGTTCGGCACGAAGTGGCCATCCATGACATCAAGATGCAACAGGTCGGCACCCGCGGCAACCACGGCATCGCATTCATCACCAAGAGCGGCAAAGTCAGCAGACAGAATTGAAGGTGCCACAAGTGGCTTCGTCAACGTTCCGGTGATGGAGCACGTGGTGGTCATCGACATGCATTCACCCGCCCGCAGGCAGACAGGAATCAACCTTCTTCGAGTTTCGCCATCTCGGCCTGCTTGCTTCTGTAGGCTTCGAGTTTTGGACGGAAGAGTTCCTTGCGCCGGGGGATGGACAGGAAGTACGCCTGTTCCTGCAACTCGACGGCACGATCGTACTCTCCACGATGGAAGCGGATCTCGGCTTCGGATGCGACAAATCGCGGATCGTTGGGACGTCCATTGGTCCGAGCAGCCTGCACAGCCACAAGTGCGACATCCATGTCACGCATGGAATCCGGGATCTGTGGATTGGTTGCAATCCGCTCACCGATCCAGGACAGCAGTTCAGGGTCATCTGGATACGTCTCGATCACTTCACTGACGTATGCATACGCCTTGGCGGGATCGTGTTGCTCAAGCATGTAGACGTCTACTCGGTCAAGAATCAGCTCAAAGAAAATGCGAGGATCGCGATCAATGACTTCCTTGGTCAAGGTGTCATACTGAGCCCAATTCTTCATTTCACGAGCCCGGTCGATCGCCTTCATGTGCGAGCGAGCCTGATCAATCAACTTCTTGTTGTACCGACCCGACATGACCATCTCAACGGTGGCGTCGAACTCGTCGGAAAGAGGGCTGCCGATGTACTGCACCTTGCCTTCGGGGCCGACGATGAATGCGGTTGGTATACCGTTCTGACCTGCAGCCTTCATCCACGCGCGATCCGTAGCGGACTTCTTGTCGATGACAACCGTGTACCCCATCCGACGACCCTGCTTCTTGACGAATCCCTTGACAACATCGGGCTCTTCAGTGGTGACACCGATGATGCGTAGTTCATCATCCGTGTACTGACTCTTCAACTCGGTCAGGTGAGGTATAGATTTTCTGCATGGAGGACACCACGTCGCCCAGAACTCGACGATGTAGGTCGTGCCTCCCTTGATGGCGGTTTCATCGCCTTTGACCCATTCGGAGATCGACAGACCGGGTGCAGGATCACCGACCTTGAGTTTCTGGCCGCGCTGAGCCATAGCCGGCGCAACCCACATCAGGCTGGCAAGAAATGCAAATGTGATCCAAATCCGTGCGTTCATTCGTCGTCCTCTCGAAATCAGAAAGATGAGCCTAGAAAATGCCTTCAAGCCGCATCATAGCGGTTCTTGGTGCAAGGATGACATTGAAATTGCCTCCTGAACACGTCATATGACGCTTCAAGACTGATTTGGTTCCTCATCAAGAAGTTCCACAGATGAAAAAGACTTCCCTTCGAGCATCTGAAGGCTCGCTCCGCCGCCGGTTGAGACATGGCTCACATCGCCAGCCAATGAAAATTGTTCCATCGCAGCGGCTGTTTCCCCGCCGCCAATGATGGTGGCGGCTCCGTTGGCAGTCGCCTTGGCAACGGCCTGAGCCACGGCAAGGCTGCCGGCATCACAAGGCGGGCGTTCAAATACACCCATGGGGCCATTCCAGACGATGGTTCTCGCACCGCAGAGCAAGTCCACCGCCGCCGATGCTGATGAAGGTCCAATATCAAGGCCCATCATCCCCGCCGGAATATCACCCGCGATGGTCACTGCTTGATCGGCCGCATCCAATGCCGGGGCACACTGATGATCCACTGGAAGCAGAATCACCGTGCCCACTTCAGCGGCAGCATCGAGGACCTTCACTGCCTCATCCGCCATGTCCGCCTCATACAAACTGTCACCAATCTCCATGCCCTGAATCTTGAGAAAGGTGTATGCCATGCCCCCACCGATGATGACGGCATCCACACGCGGCAGCAGATTGCGAATGGCGCCGAGCTTATCCGACACTTTTGCCCCACCCAATATCGCAATGAACGGAGCAGATGCGTGCTCGATCGCCTCGGCAAGAAACTGCAGTTCCTTCAACAACAGCAGCCCCGCGACACGAGGTCGATCAGCCATCGCCTCCGGCACTGCCACCATGGACGCATGATTGCGATGCGCCGTACCGAATGCGTCATTGACGTAGACGTCACCGAATCCAGCAAGCACCTGAGCAAAGTCAGCATCACCCTGTTTTTCGCCCGCGTGAAATCGTAGATTTTCCAACACAAGCACACCACCGGGCTCAAGCGACTCGACGGCTGCGACGGCATCAGCACCGATGCAATCGGCACCTGGAACACGAACGCTTGCATCCGGCAACAGTTCTGAAAGCCGATCCGCAGCTGGCTGCAAGCTGTACTTGGCTTCCCAACCACGACCTGCAGGCCGCCCAAGATGACTCATCAGGACCAAACTTCCACCTCGATCCAACACGGAACGCAGCGTGGGGATGGCCATGCGAATGCGCCGGTCGTCAACGATGCAGCCATGTTCATCGAGTGGTACGTTGAAGTCCACGCGAACAAGCACTCTTTTGCCCTGAACATCGATGTGATCAATAGATTGCCTTGGCATGCCTGTATCGTACCTCGACCAATGGACGCTGACCGATGACGATTCCATCCTGCCCAACCATACTCGTGCTCGGCCCTACTGCCGGCGGCAAGACCTCGCTGTCAATCGAGTTGGCACGTCGACTCCCAGGCGGGGGCGAATGCTGCTGTGCCGACTCGATGCAGATCTACCGTGGCATGGATATCGGCACGGCCAAACCCACCGCA
>JAQWRC010000349.1 GCA_029243925.1 Phycisphaerales bacterium | reverse complement strand
CCGGGCTCAATCTCCGGTGCACCAAAAATACGAGCGATGCAGATCATCAATGAACTTGAACGAACCGACCGTGGTCCATATTGCGGCGCCATGGGGTGGCTGACGAATCAGGACGCCTGCCTTTCGGTCGGTATTCGTACGCTGGCCCTGCACGGTCGGTTCCAGAATGGATTTGCGACATTCGACGGCCACATCGACTACGGAACTGGGGGCGGCATCGTCGCCGACTCCGATCCCCTCGCTGAGTTTGAGGAAACAGAACACAAGGCCGCGGTCTTTACGCAACTGGTCACACCCACGACCATTGCCACATGATCAGGCTGCACTTCGATGGTGCGCAAGCTGCCGCTTTTGCTGACCTGCAATCGCGCGGATGATCTGCTGAACCACAAATCGTTTGTGTGATGGATTGTGCGTGAAATCAAATGTGAACCCACCGTAGACACGCTTGTCACTTCGAACATGCGTGTGCACGAGCCTCATGGTTGCGCACACCGGCGTCTGCACATGTGGAGCCAGATTGAACTGGGTCCAGAAGATCGGCGACCGATGCAACGCACCCGAGTGCTTGGAATCGATGATCAAGCCAATTCCCCCGCCACCAAGGTTCACCAGTGTTCCAGGAAGCGACGGCCCCACTTCAGGAAGAGGCGGCTCGTCCTGAAGCAATGACGACAACGTGACTGAATCATGATCGTGCGAAAGCGCATCACGCTCCCGAAGGAAGGTCGCTTCATTCACGCGTTCTGAAAGCACGACCGAACGGGGGTCAAGCAGTGGCCAGACCGTCACATCCGGCAATGCAAGTCCAGTTGCATCGAGTCGGTAGTCGCGGCGCCGCTGACAGCGGCGGACTTCATCAGGCATGCCCAGACGCAATGCCGGCCCCCGCCATGCACCGTTTGCAATGGAGGCTTCACCGAGACAGGACGTGCGGAACGTCCAACGATTCTGACCGATGGCGATGATGCCCACGAGCCGCAGGCCCGCTTCGAGGTTGATGGCTTCACCCAGCGCCGTGGGCGGCTCAATGCACAACTCATCCTCCGACACATCCACCAGCCTGGCGCGAAAGACGAGGTCGCCACCACTGCCATCACGGTGCCCGTCTCCGTTGGCACGTTCCGGATCAGCGTCGATGGCGATTTCTATGGCTCCGTTGCGTTGATGGATCTGCTCTAGGCAGCGGCGCCATCCCGATGTTCTTGATCGTTGTGCAGGCAAACCTGTCCCCCTGTTCCACACGACTCCGTGGACAGGAGAACTATCGTCGCAGGCGCACATGACCTGAAGGCGTGCCCACCTGAGAATGGAGTCAGGACACCTGCACAGAACGCATGATCAGCACTGTTCCCACTCCAGGCCCCGTCTCAGGCCGAAATGGTCCCGATAACCCGGCGGCGGAGGCGACCTCCGAGAGGCGTTCATCCGTCCAGAGTCGAAGGCGGACATCATCACTGGTGAGGGACCAGTTCGATTCATCCACTGAAGATCCGCTGCGAATGGTGAAGACGTCGTCATCTGCTTCCCAGATCATCTGCAACTTCCCATCGTCACTGACACCATCGACCCAGTTGCCCGCAGCAACTTCTGGAAGAAACTCACTTGGAATGTCGTCAATGACGAGCATTCCGCCATCCACCAACGCGTGAGCACATTGCCGCAGCAAGGCAGCGGCCGCATCCAGATCAGGCACGAGCATGAGGGTGTTGCCAAGGCAGATCACCGCATCGAACGGCCCCCCGCAGTCAGGCCAAGGCGACGTGAAATCGACATCACACAGGCGGGCCGTTGCCCCTCCAAGATCAGCTCGACAGATTTCGAGCGCAGCCGCGTTCCGATCGAATCCGACCACGTCATGACCGGCTTTCGCCAGTGGAATCAATGCGCGACCTGTTCCACAGCCGAGATCAAGTACCCGTCGTGGAGCACTCTCCGCCCATGCCTGGAGCCACGCCGACTGCGCACTTGAACGAGCCGCGTCATGAGGATCACCTCCATCAAGCCAATCTGCAATGTTCATCGTTCGTGTTCCAGTGCGGAGGCCAGAGACTGCAGCTGATCAGAGGCCGCGCCATGCGATTCAACGTGCTCGCCGAATCGAATCGCATAGAAACGTCTGGCCAACGCCCGTACGCATTCCGCCGTTTCCGGCATGCGTGCGGCAATGGCATCGGCAAATGCACATGGCGGCTGCCAATCCGGCTTCGGATGCCCCTCTGCCGCCAATCGATCGAGCATGTCCGCGTAGAACCCAAGGTCGCGCTCCAAGCGGCGGGCGACCCGACCGGTCGCCTGCGGACAAGCCACGCGCACCAGCACGCGACGACGACGTGCTCTCGCCCGCCTCCAGATCACGAACGCCATCGTGGACAGCATCACCACCACTCCCATCCACACGTATCCGACGCGGCCGAAACCGAATGCGAGGTTGATCGTCACGAGCGTGTCACGCATCCATCGCAGCGAGGCTGAGACGAGTGATGACCACCAGGGGAGCCAACGCTGCACCGCCTGATCCTGCGATCCTTCATCGAACCCGAGCACGGATGTACGCCACCCCCCCTCGACCCACCGGTAGAACCACTGGAGCCGCTGAGCGAATCCGGCTGCATCCTGCCGGCCTGCAGACGTGAAAGCCGCGGGCGTCGGGTCATACGTATGCCACTCGCCTGGGGATGATTCAATCTCCGCCCAGGCATGCGCATCTGCTTCGAGCACGATATAGCGGCGAGTGAACTCATCAAATCGATCACTGACGAATCCCGTCACCATGCGGGCATTGATGTCCACACTCTGGCACAAGGCGACCAGTCCGGCCGCGAAAAACTCGCAATGGCCGATGCGATCGTCAAACAGGAACCGTTCGACCGGATCCCGCTCATCATCGGCGCTGCGATCCAGTCTGGACATGTCCAGCGTGTAACTGAACCCACTGCGCGAAAGATGGGTGGAAAATACCGTGGCCGCATCGGTGTTCCACTTCATCGCCTCCGCTGGTGTTCGTGGCCGCCGATCAGCCAATCCCGCCTCGGACAAGAGGCGCATGGCCTCGACTCGTACTGCATCACTGCGATATCGCTCCCAGGTCAATGCGGACGGCAAACCGGCAGGCGGCCCGGGCAGGGCGCGGATCTCATATTGCAGCGGCGCCACTTCTCCTACGATCGCGAGCACCTGCGTGTAGCTGTTGTACTCAAGCTCCGAGGACACCGGAGTTCGGATCTCAAGCGGGACCGACATTGAGAAGAGACTGTCCAATGGCGAGGCCAGATCAAATCGCTGCGTCAATACCCGCTCCGACTCCAACTCGAATGGGCGAGCGGTCTGCAACCTGTGCCAGGTGTCAGCAATCGTTTCATTTCGCCAATCGGCCTTTGCCTGACCCGATGGCTCCCACACCCCATTGCCCCGGTAGCGATCAAGCGTCGCGCCACGCAGTCGCAGCGGCTGATCAAGTTGTACGGCTGTTCCCCCAGCATCCACGAGTGTGACCGAAAGCACTTCTGCAAGCGATTCATTGATCCGGGTGATGCCCGTCAGATCGACCCGCGACGTAAACCCGGAAGCCGCTGGGCCTGATCGTCCTGTCGCTGCACGTGCCAACCCACCGGTCCATGATCGTGGAAATCCAATGAAGAACACCCCACTGAAAATGAGCATGATGGCGAAGACCAGCATGGCCATGCGCCGAAATGCGCGGCGAACTCCCAACCCACACACTGGTTTCGAGACGGAAGCGGGAAGCACTTCTTCAACCGCCACCGCACGCTGCTCCATTCGAACCAGCTCTTGCCCGTGGTACAACTGGAACAGCAGCAGGACGGCAATACCCAAGGCCGTCCACGCCACCAGCAGAATGCCGAAAAGCAGATCAATCGATATCAGTGCGGCGAGCACCATCAGCAAGAGGCTGAGAATGAGTCGTTCGGCTTCATTCTCCACGGAACGCCGCTCATACAGCTTGATGACCGTCAACCAGACGACGAACGTGCCGATCCACATCATCGCACGAGACGGATCGGCCAACAGGCCGACCATGGCGATGACCAGTGCAATGCCCGTGAACAAGAGCGAAATCTGACGTGGCAAGGTGAGTCCACGCGGGCCTTCACAGACGTACCTGCTTCCAATGGCCAGCGCGCCGGCAACAAGCACGAGGCCCAGTGCATGTTGCGCGATGCAATGTGCAACGATGGCCGTAAACACCAATGCGAATGACAATCTCGTTTCGAGTCGCTCGAGATTCATGCCACCGCCTCCCCACTGATCGCCGGCTCGTGTTGGGGGGAATCCTCGATCAGTTCATGCAACTGCCTCCCCGTCAGATACCACGCATCGGATCGGTGCGCAATGGTGCGAACCCGATCAGGACGAATGACCACCAACCCTGCTCGCTCCATGGCCGGTACGGCCGCCGCTGAACACGGCCGGCGAGGACCATCCAGTTCCAAACCGGCAAGCATGGTCATGAGTCGATGCACGTGAAAGGCATGCCCGCGAAATCCCAACGCGGGGACATCGAAGCCGGGAATTGAAACATCGACCTCCAACTGCCGATCCGTCACCACCTTGAGGATGGACGCAGCCAGGGCAATGGCTCGCTCTTCAAGCTCGCGAGCAGGCACCGACTCATCCTCACCGACTTGCAACTCGCAGGTGGGCGTACTCAAGTCGAGCACGATTCGTATTCGTGGTGGTGATGGGCGGGCTCGATCAATGGCCAGCAGATCACCGCGATGTGCAGACAACTTCCATGCGATATCTCGAATGCTGTCGCCGGTGCGAATCTGACGGATGCCGAAATAATCGTCTCCGCCTCCACGCTGCCCGACGGTCCGAAGACCATCTGGACCTTGCGGAGTCAAGGCTGCAAGGACCCGCTCCTGAAGGTGATATACGCGCGGATAGATCAGGATGTGCTGTGGCTGAGCGATATGACGAACCCGGCGGATCAGTCCAAAAGGGAAGGACGTCCGTATGGCAAATGCATCGAACTGGACTCGTCCACGACGCGTCGGCACGAAAACACCTTCTCCATGGACGGTTTCCCCTGGCCCGACATGCAGAATCCAGGCGCGTGAGCGTTCAGTAGCAAAGCACCCATGCCCACCGACGACTGGCTGCTCTTCAATGAACAAGCCGAATGCCGGCAGTCGCCGTCGCAATCGGTGAACTTCGTAGCGTACGACCAACGGTGATCCGACAAGCCCATGCACCGGCACATGCCGCTTGACCGTCAGGCCACGAAGCATCCAACGGCTGCCAATGAGTGACAGCAGCAATGTGGCGAGCAGAACAGCCAACATCCAGAATAAAATGTTGTTCCCCTGAAGCACGGCTGCCGGTGCAAGCAGAAAGAGCAGCAGCACGAAGGTGATCGGCGCGTTGACAGGAAGCAGTGATCTGCCCATGGCCGCTCTCCGGATTCGACCTACGTGGTCGCGACTTCATTCTCGCGGGGATCGGCATCCGAATCCTCGGACGACACGGCGTCCTCCGCAGAATCTGCGACCGGTGCTGCCTTCCGCTTCGAGCGGGAGCCGCCACGCTGCAGTCCCTCGACCTCGGGGAGATCATCAATGCCTGCAAGTCCAAACACCTGCAGAAAATCACGAGTGGTGCCATAGAGAATGGGTCGACCAACTTCCTCGGCCCGCCCGGCGATGCGCACCAGACGTCGATCCAAGAGCCCACGCAATACTTCTCCACACGCTACTCCGCGAATCGCTTCGATCTCTGCGCGAAGCACAGGCTGTCTGTAGGCGATGATCGACAATGTCTCCATTGCGGCCGGCGACAGCGTGGCCTGTTTGCGCTGATCCAGCAGACGCAGAAGTACTGGGGCTGCTTCAGGAAGCGTCATCACCTGCCACCCACTGGCGACACGAACGACCCGGAAAACTCGTCCTGAAGATTCGTAGATTTCATTCAGACTGGCGACCAGTTCACCAACGGGGTCACCAGCACTCAAGCCTGCAGCTTCTGCGAGCCGGCGGTCACTGATGGGGCGATCCGTCGTCATCAAGACTGCTTCAAGTCGAGCCGAAGCATCCAATGTGCAGTCAAGTGGCGTGGAACCCGAGTCAGTCATGACACTCTCTCCATTTTCCTGCCAGTACGCGTCACTCAACCAAGAATGGTATCGACTGGATCAGACGCCGGTCGTGAAGCCGGATGCTCTTCGAGCCATGTGCACGCGTTCACGTGCAATCTGCTGCTGACGAGACAGCGTCTCGCGATCAAGCGACTCGTCCGGATCCATATTCATGAACTTTGAATAGATCGCTTCGGATTCTTCAACGTCCAACTCGGTCGCCAACGTTGCCGATTCTGCCAGCACGGTCAGTCGCTCATCAGTGACATGAGCAAATCCACCTTCAATGAGGTACCACTCACTTTGACCATCTGCACGGTCAATGCGCAAGCCACCTGGAGACAGGCGTGACAGCATCGGTGCCAGCCCCGCCATCATTCCATATTGACCATCCCATGCGGGAAATCGTGTGTACGTTGCTTCGCCCTCGAAGGCAGAGCCTTCGGGTGTGATAATCGAGCATTGAAATGTGTTGCTCACAGCAAACCCTCAATCTCTAATAAATCGTGGTGACCTTAAAACAGATCAGGCAGAAATGCCTGACAACAGGATGCGGGATTGTACTGTCCAACGCACGCCGCGACGAAATAAGAACCGCATTCACGCTTGATTCTGCCATGAACCGATAGTAATATCTATATATCCGGATGAACGGATATAACACCCCGGGCACTGTTTCTTCCACCCGCCCAATCCCTTGAGACTGGAGTTCTCCTGTGAGCCAGACAGCAACAACCACCGAATCCTTCATGAGCACGGATCTGCCCCTGCTCAGCACGCTGCCTTACAAGGTCAAATCACTGGATCCCGAGACCGTGAAGTTTGGTCGCAAGGAGATTGAACTCGCTGAACACGAAATGCCTGGCCTCATGGCACTTCGCAAACAGCACGGTGATGCCCAGCCTCTCAAGGGTGCACGAATCACTGGATCACTGCACATGACGATCCAGACTGCCGTCCTCATTGAAACGCTTGTTGCCCTTGGTGCGGAAGTTCGATGGGCAAGTTGCAACATCTTCTCGACGCAGGACCACGCGGCTGCCGCCGTGGCCGTCGGCCCCAATGGAACCCACGATGCTCCCGCAGGAGTCCCGGTCTTCGCGTGGAAAGGCGAAACACTCGAGGAGTACTGGTGGTGCACCTTCCAGGCATTGCACTGGGGAGACGGACAGGGGCCAAACCTCATTCTCGACGACGGTGGAGATGCCACCCTGCTCGTCCACCGTGGCGCTCAACTTGATCGTGCTGGCGAAGTCGCCGATCCCGCCTCGGCGGACAATGAAGAGTTTGCATGCGTACTCACCGTCCTCAAGGACATCCACAGTGCCTGTGGCACCTTCTGGGACGACTACGCCAAAGCTATCAAGGGTGTCAGCGAAGAAACGACCACAGGCGTACACCGCCTGTACCAGATGGCCGAAGCTGGAACACTCCTCTTCCCCGCCATCAACGTCAATGACTCGGTCACCAAGAGCAAGTTCGACAACCTCTATGGATGTCGCCACTCCTGCGTGGACGGCATCATGCGAGCAACCGATGTCATGCTTGCCGGCAAGACGGCCATCGTGTGTGGCTACGGCGACGTCGGCAAAGGCTGTGCACAGTCGCTGCGTGGACAGGGATCTCGTGTGCTCGTGACGGAAATCGACCCCATCTGCGCTCTGCAAGCTGCAATGGAAGGCTATGAGGTCGTCCGCCTTGATGATGCCATCGGTCAAGGGGACATCTTCGTCACCACCACTGGCAACTTCAACGTCATTACGGCTGATCACATGGCGCGCATGAAGCACAACGCCATCGTGGGCAACATCGGCCACTTCGACAACGAAATCGAAATGGCCGCACTTGAGAACCGAAGCGACGTGACCAAGATCGACATCAAGCCGCAGGTCGCGGAATGGAAGTTCGATGATGGCCACAGCATCATCGTCCTCGCTGAAGGCCGACTCCTGAACCTCGGCTGCGCAACGGGACATCCCAGTTTCGTGATGAGCAACTCATTCACGAATCAGGTGCTCGCACAGATGGAACTGCACGCCGATGCCGATGCCTACAGCGTCGACACCGTACATGTGCTGCCCAAGCATCTTGATGAAATGGTC
>JAQWRC010000331.1 GCA_029243925.1 Phycisphaerales bacterium | reverse complement strand
GCCAATGGCGACAGTCAGGACTCCGATGGCAATGGAATCCCGGACGAATGCGATAATTCGGACTGCTTCGGCGACATCAATGGCGACGGCGGTATCACGGTCGACGACCTGCTCTTCCTCCTTGGGGAGTTCGGTCAGGATTGCAGTGGCGGATGCGACTCGGACATCAACGATGATGATGCCGTGGACGTGAACGATCTCCTCGAACTCCTCGGAGTCTTTGGAAACGATTGCTGATCGCAACTTAATCAGCCTTTAAAGCCTCATCCGGCCCCTTAATGGGGCCGGATGTATTTTTGGTGCCAAACGTGTGGATTCCATGGAAACCGGAACTCAAATCTGCTCGAAATCTCTCTTAGAAGTCCATATTCATGGGTTTCATGCGGTTTTCACCCGAGTCAGGTGTATGTTTAAGGGCTTGAGGAAGCTCTTGAAAGCCTCTCAAGGGCACAGAAAGCCAGAAAATTAGAGAGAGATACCCAATGTCCACCAATCTATTGCTGAAGAGCCTTGCCGCTGCTGGCATAGGTCTCCTGACCACAAATGCATTTGCCATGAATGATCCAGCTGGAATCTCCCAGATGGTCGTTCCCCAGATGAAGTTCCAATCACCGGATCTCGACTTCCTTGTGCAGGATGATCTTCGCAGAGACATGGACGGCCTGCCCATGAGGTTCGCCGTCCCCCATTCCACCCTGATCACTCCTGTGAACAGCGGTACCTGGGATCGCACTCTCAAAGGGCGGCTTCGGTGGCAAGGACGAGTCACCAGCCTCGGCGTACCCCACATGAACCTCGGCTTTGGATACTGGTCGATGCCGGACAGTGGCGAGTTGATGATCGAGAACATTGATGGCACCGACTCACTCGGGCCATATACGTCGTTGGACAACGAGGATCATGGCGAACTCTGGCTGCCCGTGATTCAAGGTGATGACCTCCTCATAACGATTACCTGCGACGATGCCGATCGACAAGCGGTCGAGAACGGCATTGCACTGACCAGCGTGAACGTGGGCTATCGTGGATTCGGTGCCGCCAAGCTCCTTGGCAACGATCGATCCGGTTCCTGCAACGTCGATGTTGCCTGTTCAGAAGGCGATGACTGGGAAGCCGAGATCGACTGCGCCGGGCTGTACTCCTACAGTGGCTTCCTGGCCTGTTCCGGTTCCATGGTCAACAACACGAACAGGGACGAGACCCCCTTCTTCCTGACCGCGGACCATTGTGGGCTTGGCACCAGCAACGATCAGTCGATGGTCGTCTACTGGAACTACGAGAACTCGTTCTGCCGAGAGCCGGACAGCAACCAGAGCGGTGGCAACGGCAACGGCAATCTCAATCAGGCCACCACAGGTGGTGCCGTGTTCAGAGCGGGAAGCGGAAACAGCGACTTCACGCTGGTCGAGCTGAACAATTCCCCCAATGCGAACTACAACGTGGGCTACTGCGGATGGGACCGTCGAACGAGCACCCCTCAAGGCGGCATCTGCATCCACCATCCGAACCTGGAGGAGAAACGAATCTCCTTCGACGACAACAACCTCTCCTCCGAAGGCAACTACTGGCGAGTCAACGACTGGGATCTGGGAACAACCGAACCGGGCTCATCAGGTTCACCTCTGTTCAATCCGGACCATCGGATCGTTGGTCAGCTCTTCGGCGGTGCAGCCGCCTGCGGCAACAATCTGTACGACGTCTATGGAAAGATCTCCTCATCCTGGAACTCGGGTCTGGGTACCTATCTGGATGCGGGAGGAACCGGAGAACAGTTCATCGACACACTCGGATCAGGCAATGAAAACGGCGGCGTCTGCTGCGTGGGCAGCACCTGCTTCGTCGTTCCCATCGAGAACTGCGGCTGCAGCACCTGCACCTGGTATCCC
>JAQWRC010000329.1 GCA_029243925.1 Phycisphaerales bacterium | reverse complement strand
CTGAAGATCATCGATTTGTCGGGTTCGACGCCTACCAGAAGGTCATAGACAGTGATGTTGATGTGGTCATTCTTGCCACGCCGCCACACTTCAGGCCGGACCACCTTGCCGCCGCCGTCAAAGCAGGCAAGCACATCTTCTGCGAAAAGCCAATGGCCGTTGATGGACCGGGCGTTCGCAAAGTGCTTGAAGCTTCGAAGCAGGCCAAGGAGCAAGGCACCGCACTGATGTCCGGGTTCTGCTGGCGGTACAACATCCCCAACCGAGAGTGCTATGCGAAACTTCATGACGGTGCCATCGGTGACATCATGACCGTGCACTCCACCTACCTCACCGGCCCACTTGGAACACGTCCGAGGCAGGACGGCTGGTCGGACATGGAATGGCAGATGCGCAACTGGCAGCACTTCAACTGGCTCTCAGGAGATCACGTTGTTGAACAGGCCGTGCATGCCATCGACAAAATCAACTGGGCCATGAACAACCGCACCCCCACCCGATGCTACGGCGTCGGCGGTCGGCTCTGCCGCGAAGGGTTGGAGTCGGGCGACATTTATGATCACCATGCCGTGCTCTTTGAATACGACAACGGCGGTCGAGCCTTCCACATGTGCAGGCAGATCCCTGGATGCTGGGGCGACAACACGGAGTACATCATCGGCACCAAAGGCAACTGCTTCGTGAACTCGTGGGGCCCCACCCAGATCATGAAGGGGCCGGACAACGAAGCGTTCTGGCAGTACAAGGGGCCCAACCCAAACATGTATCAGGTCGAGCATGACGAACTCTTCAAAGCCATCCGCGAAGGAACACCTGTCAACGACGGACACTTCATGGCCCAGAGCACGTTGATGGGCATCATGGCCCGCATGGCAAGCTATACCGGCGAAACCGTGACCTACGAAGACGCACTCAACCATCACGAACGCCTCGGGCCGGACGCATACGCATTCAGTGACCACCCGATGCCGCCAGTGCGAAAACCCGACACTGCACAGATGGCAAAGGCGGACTGATCATGCACCAACCCGACAGACGACAGTTCATCACCACCTCCACCGCCATGCTGGCTGGTTCTGCCATGCTTGGCGGCACTGGACTTGCACATGGCCTCGCAACGCAGGAGGCTGGTGCCATGACGCCACCCGGCACACGCAAACGCGATATCAAAAAGTCGCTGAAGTACGGCATGATCGGTGACGGAGCCACCGTTCTGGAAAAGTTCCAGAGCGCCAAGGCGGCCGGCTTCGAAGGCGTTGAGATCGACAGCCCAAGTGACCTTGATCTTGAAGAGGTCAAGGCCGCCATGGCCGAGACCGGCCTCGTCGTTCCGGGAGTCGTCGACTCCGTGCACTGGCAACAATGCCTCTCTGATCCGGATCCAGCCATTCGTGCCAAAGGCGTCGCCGCTCTGGAAGGAGCATTGCGAGATGCCAAGGCAGTAGGCGCAACGACCGTGCTGCTGGTCCCCGGCGTCGTGAACAACAACGTCACATACGGCGAGGTCTGGACACGATCACAGGAGGAAATTCGCAAGGTGCTTCCACTCTGCGAGGAACTGGACGTGAAGATCGCCATCGAGAACGTATGGAATGGCTTCCTCATGGGGCCACACGAAGCTGCCCGCTACCTCGATGAAATCAACTCACCGTATGTGGGCTTCTACTTCGATGTAGGCAACATCGTTCGCTATGCACGGCCTGCAACATGCGTCGATGTACTGGGCCCGCGAATCATGAAACTCGATGTGAAGGAATACAGCCTGACGCGCATGCGTGAAGAAGGCGTCTGGAAAGGCTTTGGTGTGGAGATCGGCGAAGGTGATTGCGACTGGCCAGCCGTCGGCGCATCACTTGATGCCATCGGCTACACGGGCTGGGCCAGTGCTGAAGTCGGCGGTGGCGACACTGCCCGTTTGACGGATATCGCCAATCGCATGGAAGCGTCGCTGCAGGCCTGACTGGCCGCCGCTGTATCCAGGGAGAAGAACCATGAAAGATGACGTGACTCGACGACACTTTGTGCAATCATCTGCGGCAGGCGCCATGCTGGCCGCAACACCGCTCGCCTTGGCACGCAGTGCTCATGCGCAAGGAAAGGAAGTTGTCCGTTGCGGCGTGGTCGGCTGTGGCGGACGCGGGACCGGAGCGGCGGTAAACGCCATGCAAGCCAACCCCTCGACGCACATCGTGGCCATGGCCGATCTCTTTCCCGACAGACTTGAATCAAGCCTCGGACATCTGCGCCAACAGGAAGACCACGCGGCCCAGATCGTGCTGACGGAAGATGATACGTACACTGGAATCAACGCCTACAAGCAACTCATGGCACGCGATGACATCGACATGGTCATCCTGGCGACCCCGCCCCACTTCCGGCCCTACCACTTTGAAGAAGCCGTGAAGCAGGGGCATCACGTTTTCATGGAAAAACCTGTTGCCGTCGATCCCGCTGGTGTTCGACGTGTCATCTCCGCAGCCGAATCCGCTGATCGCCAGGGTCTCTCCGTCGCTGCTGGCACACAGCGGCGACACCAACCCAACTACATCGCAGCCATGGAACAGATCCAGGACGGCGCCATTGGAGACGTCGTCATGGGCCGCTGCTACTGGAACATGGGCGGACTCTGGAGCCACGAACCCCGAGACGACTGGTCGCCCATGGAATGGCAGCTTCGCAATTGGCTGTACTTCACATGGCTCAGCGGTGACCACATCTGCGAACAACACATTCACAACCTCGATGTCATCAACTGGGCCATGGGCGGACCTCCGGTCAAGGTGGTGGGCATGGGCGGACGTCAGATGCGAACGGCCGAGCGATATGGACACATCTTCGATCACTTCGCCATCGACATCGAGTACCCCGGCGACCGTCACGCCATCAGCATGTGTCGGCAGACGGACGGGTGTGCAGGCCGAGTGGAGGAGCATGTGCACGGCACCAAAGGCACGCTGCATTTGAACCCCGGGCGATCGGTCATCGTCGGCGGCAAGGAGTGGACCTTCGATGGCCCAACTCCGAACCCGTATGTCGAGGAACACCGAAATCTCATCGCCAGCATGCGCGGCGATGGAGCACGTCTCAATGAAGGAAGGCGAGTCGCGGAATCGACCATGACCGCCATCATGAGTCGCATGTCCGCCTATACCGGCCAGGACGTCACCTGGGATCAGGCTATGAACTCCACCCTCGACCTCACGCCTGAAAGCTACGATTTCGGCGACATCGAC
>JAQWRC010000326.1 GCA_029243925.1 Phycisphaerales bacterium | reverse complement strand
CTCGATGTCTTGGTCAAGATTACGGTGGTCGAACAGATCGATGACCTGTGCGTGCACAATCTCATCCATTTCAGCAATGGACATGGCATTGGCATCTGGGTCGATCGGAGTTGCAATCGACACTTCGAGTTCATAGTTGTGGCCATGTCCACTGGGCCACGCACATTTGCCATAGAGTTCTTCATTGCCCTTGTCGTCAAGAGCCACATTCCGCAGTCTGTGCGCGGCGGAGAAGGTGTAGCGTCGTTTGACGATGACGTGCTGCATATCTGATCGATCCATGGCCAGTTCATGATAGGGCGACAGTCGCCATGAGATTCGCATAAGTGTCGAGGAAATTTCACGATCGACCGCATCGAACATGGCACGAACCAGCGTGTGCGGCGGCACCCTGGAGCCGAATGCTTCGGCCAGGATCGGTACGACATGATGTCGGACGGCCTTGTCAATCAGATAGATTGATTCCACGAATCCGGTTCTGGGATCAGGAGGAGCGTGGCACCAGGATTCGACTTCGTAGTAGGCGCTGAGCCCACTGCACATCGGCTGGCCGGCGTAGGAGTTCACTCCTTGGACGACATCATGTGGCTCAGGACTGAGGTGAAATCTGACTACTCGGCTGAGGTTGGGGGATGCCATGGAAAGTGCTCTGAAAAGAGGAAATGAGCCATTGACAGTCTGTTTGGGTGCTGTACTGTGGATTCTAGTTCCAGTCATCGGCTGGAGCGAATCACTTTGCCCCCGGAAGGGCTCGGTATGAAGCTCTGCTTCTGCCGGGCCTTTTTTTATCCGTGATGAGGTGCACAAGGTGTTCAGCAGATATGTCGTAGTACTGGTGATGACGTGTATTGCCGGCAGTTGTCAGGTTCCCAGCGATGAGCCTGCAGCGCGTCCGCAGGCATGGAAGGAACTTGGGCCAGGATTGAAAATAGACACGAATACTCGCGTTGTTTCAGTGATGGCTTGGGTGTGCTTGGAGCAAGGCTGGCTGGAGCAAGTGCTGTGCTCTCCTGGCACCAGAGAGCACGAGTCGCTGCTTGTCACGACCGTGCCGGCCTCACATGTCCATGCGGCACTGTTGATGATCTCATTGAAGCCGGGCCAGCCGGGGCAGTGGATTCAGCGGGAAGATCAGATCGTCTTGCAGGAGCCCCGCGGGTCTGCAGTGGAGGTGCGGGTTCGGTATGCAGTTGAACATACGGACAGGGTGATCGAATCTCCCATTGCCGATTGGATCGCCGATGTGAAGACGAGTGTGGTCTTTCCCGAATCGGTATTCACCTTTGGCGGCAGTGTCATGATTGAAGAACAAGCAGAATCTGATCCTGGTTCGAATTACATGGCCGACCATACGGGCTCACTGATTGGGCTCGTGACATTTGGAGATGAGTTGCTCGGAGCCAGACAGGTCATTCCGGATTCGGAATCGGTTCACTCGCCGGAATGGGTTGTGCGCCAAGGACAGGTGCCCCCGTTGGGAACGCCTGTGGAAGTGCTGCTTTCGCCAGCGAGGTGATTCAGCCGGCTTCTGAGATGACGGATGTGGGTGTGACGCGACGGCTGGCGCACAGGGCAATGGCGATGGCATCGCTCACATCAAATGGTTCCGGCCGCTGCTGCAGTCCAAGTTGGTGCATGACTGATTCCTGGACCTGATGCTTGTCCGCATGGCCATGTCCTGTGATGGCCTTCTTCACTTCGGTGGCCGTGTAGTCGATCACCTCGAGGGCTCTGGTTCCTGCTGCAAGAAGAATGACGCCTCGAGCATGCCCCATGAGGATGGCTGTTCTGGCCCGCGTGTAATGGCTGTAGAGTGTTTCGACCACGATGACGTCAGGGGCGAGTTCATCGATGGTCGCATCGAGATCCGCGTGCAGTTGAGCCAGTCGGTTGGGCAGTGGTTGCTTGGCATCGATTCTGAAGATGCCTGCTTCGACCAGAGTAATGCGAGGCCCATCTGAGTCGAGGCAGCCATAGCCGGTACAACGCAGGCCGGGATCGATTCCAAGAATTCGCATGGTGCTCAATGACTCTATCGGTTGACGCGGTCGTTTCCCTTCTGCGTCAATATGTCATGCTCAATTTCGCCGTCACAAAGGCGGATGACTCGCTCGCATCGATCAGCAATCGAGTCGTCATGGGTGACCATGACGATGGTGAGACCCTCCTCGTGCAGTTCGTCCAGGAGGGCGAGAATGTCGCGTCCGGTTTTTGAATCGAGATTGCCGGTGGGTTCGTCAGCCAGAAGCAGGGCTGGGTTGGTGACCAGAGCGCGAGCAATCGCCACTCGCTGCTGTTGTCCTCCGGAGAGTT
>JAQWRC010000297.1 GCA_029243925.1 Phycisphaerales bacterium | reverse complement strand
GCGGTACTTATTGCACTGTTGATGCTGCTACTGATGCAGTTCTTCAGCGGGGGGGTCGTTTCATGATGAGTTGGCTCCTCATCCTGCTCCCATTGGCTGGAGTTCTGGTCCTGCTGGCTGCGCCAGCACGCCTGTCCAAGCAGATTGCATTGCTTGTTTCGCTGGTTGTGTTCGGCGTCAGCATCGCAGCCGCGTTCATGTTTGAAGGCTGGGGTGATGGTTCATACGGTTTGACCTCATCGTTCAGTTGGCTGCCTGCATCGGGTGTCGCCATTCAAGTCGGGGCGGATTCAGTTGCTCTGGTGCTTGTGCTGCTGACCACCATGCTGATGCCTTTGGCCATCCTTGGATCCTTCAGCGCCGTCAATACACGTCGCAAGGAGTACTACGGTTGGCTGTTGATGCTGCTGTCGGCGATGCTGGGCGTCTTTCTTGCCCGTGATCTCATCCTGTTCTACGTGTGCTTCGAGTTCACATTGGTTCCGATGTTCTTCATCATCGCCATCTGGGGCGGTGCGAACCGATCCAAGGCCTGCGTCAAATTCCTGATCTACACGTTTACGGGATCACTGATCACGCTGGCGGCCTTTCTTTCGCTGGCATGGTCCTGCGCGCAGGCCAATGATGGCACTTGGACATTTGCGATTGATGCGTTGACACGGCATGCAGTCAGTGGATTGAGCGCAACGGATCAAGGATGGCTGCTGCTCGCCTTGCTGATCGGCTTCGGGGTGAAGGTGCCGCTCTTCCCGGTTCATACGTGGCTGCCACTTGCCCATACCGAGGCGCCAACGGCCGGCTCCGTGTTGCTGGCCGGAGTGCTGCTCAAACTCGGCACGTATGGCCTGTACCGATTTGCCCTGCCGATGTGCCCGGAAGCCGTCGTCACCTGGGCTCCCTTCATCGCCGTCCTCTCCATCATTGGAATCCTCTACGGGGCCTTGATCTGCTGGGTGCAGACGGATGTCAAGAAACTCGTCGCCTACTCTTCAGTCAGCCACCTGGGATTCTGTGTCCTTGGCCTGTTTGCCCTGAATCCCATGGGCCTTGAAGGTTCCATTCTGTACATGGTGAACCATGGACTGTCGACGGGCGCGCTGTTCTTCCTGATCGGCATGATGTACGAACGATTCCACACACGTGATATGCGTGAAATAGGTGGCTTGGCAAAGACAATGCCCGTCTGGGCGACGTTCATGGTCTTCTTCGTGCTTGCGTCGGTCGGACTTCCCGGGCTCAACGGATTTGTCAGTGAGTTTCTGTGCCTGATGGCTGCATTCACGGCTGGTGACGTTGGCGCCTATCCCGGTGTGCTGGGTCCCTGGTACGCGGCCATCGCCGCGCTTGGCATGGTCCTTGCGGCGATGTACCTGCTCATCATGGTTGGCAAGGTGGTCTTTGGTCCATCACAGTCGCCGGCCCATGGAGCCGATGAGTCGACGTTGCCGATCGATCTTTCTGCGCGGGAAATCATCGTGCTTGTCCCATTGGCCATCGCATGCATTGTGCTTGGCGTGCAACCGGGCATCATCATCGATGGAACAGCGGCATCCGTTGCCGAGACGCTGGCGGTCTACCCAGGCATCATTGACCAAGCGGCGGCGCAGGCCGGCACGATTGTTGACGTCGTGTCAGTGGGAGGTGCACCATGATCA
>JAQWRC010000375.1 GCA_029243925.1 Phycisphaerales bacterium | reverse complement strand
ATTGAGCCTGATTGCCGCCCAACCTTGTGGGCCATGACATCCATCTACCGGACACTCCTTGATCGCATCGAGCGACAACCACATCGAATCGTCACTGGTCCGCGAGTGCAACTTGGTCCGATCCAGAAGACAAGCATCGCCATCCAGGCACGATGGATGGCACGATCATGAGTCGTGATGTCCACATCATTGGGGGTGGTCTGGCCGGTCTTGCAGCCGCGATGCAGGTCATCGATGCAGGCGATTGCCCAATCATCCATGAAACACGACGCAAACTCGGCGGTCGCGCCACCAGCTTCGATGATCCTCGTAGCAATACGACATTGGACAATTGCCAACATGTTCTGATGGGCTGCTGCACGAATCTTCAGGATCTCTACCAACGGCTCGGCGTACTTGAATCGATTGATTGGCACGACACGTTGTACTGGCTTGGTGAAGATGGAACGATCGATGTCATGAAGCCGGGATTGCTTCCTGCTCCACTGCATCAGTTCGGCTCACTTCGCCGCATGCGGCTGCTCGATGCCGACTCGAAGTCACAGATCCGCCGTGCCTGCTGGAAGCTGCTTCGCCTTGGGAATGCAGGACGAATGCACTGGCAATTCAACACCTTTGGCGACTGGCTAGATCAGATGGAGCAAACGCACCATACGCGCGCACTCTTTTGGGAGCCGATCATCACGAGCGCATGCAATCTCCCGTGCGATCGTGTCGCAGCCGTGCATGCCATGCAGGTGTTGCAGGAAGCGTTCCTGCCAAGCGTATTCGCCGGATCCATGGGACTTCCATCGATCCCGCTGCGCGATCTCTACGATCCAGCCGGTTCCATCATCAAGAATGCTGGCGGTCGCATCGAACTTGGCACTTCAGTACGTTCAATTTCGTTCGATGATCAGCAGGTTCGTGGCATTGTCACCAACAATGGTCCACTTGAGGCATCGTCCGTCATCTCCACGCTTCCTCCGGATCGTCTTGCAAAACTGATTCCCCAGCGATGGAAGGAACGTGATTGCCGACTTGGTGCTCTTGATCAGTTCGAGTTCAGCCCCATTCTTGGCGTCCATCTGCTCATCGATGCATCCGTCATTGAATACCCACACCTTGTTCTGCCAGGACGCGGAATTCAATGGCTCTTCAACAAAGGGTGCAATGAACATGGGCAACAGCACCTGCACGCCGTCGTCAGTGCAGCTGATGCATGGATGGACCTTGATGAAGATGCCATCGTCGAGCGAGTGCTCGATGATATTTCGGCCGCCGCACCTGAAATGAGCCAACGGACGATCATCCACGCTCGAGCGGTCAAGGAAAAGCGAGCAACCTTCGCGGCCACCTCCGAGATTGAACCATTGCGCCCTCAAGCCGGCCCATCCTCGATTGGAATCGAGGGCGGTGATGCGCAAGGGTTGTATCTGGCCGGAGATTGGTGCTCGACGGGCTGGCCAGCCACCATGGAAGGCGCCGTTCGCAGCGGCTATCTCGCTGCACGAGCGTTGACGGGGCAGGGTGGCCTTGTCGATGAACTGCCTTCTGGACGGCTTGCACGCTGGCTCAGCGGCCCTTGAGACTAGGGCGTTGAGCTCGTCGCAACCGGCCCCACAGGCTGTGCTCCCAGTGCGTCCATGGTAAAGGCCATCACATCCGCAGCTTCCTCGATTCGCATTGCCGTGGGCTTACCAGCACCATGCCCCGCGCGACGGTTGATCCGGATAAGCACCGGGTCGGAACCCTGCTGCGCGTATTGCAAGGCAGCTGCAAATTTGAAGGAATGTCCTGGCACGACACGGTCGTCCGTGTCACCGGTCGTCACCATGGTCGATGGATAGGCTGTGCCTGAGCTGACGTTGTGATATGGAGAGTAGGCATGAATCGCGATGAACTCATCCTCGTTTTCGATATCCCCATACTCGCCTTGCCATGCCGCTCCAATGGTGAAAAGTTGGAATCGCAGCATGTCGAGGACGCCTACAGCCGGGAGGCAGGCCCCGTACAAGTCTGGCCGCTGCGTCATGCACGCGCCGACAAGCAGGCCCCCGTTGGATCCGCCTTGGATCGCAATCCGGTCCGGCCGTGAATATCCATTGTCGATCAGCCATTCCGCTGCGGCGATGAAGTCATCAAAGACATTCTGCTTGTGGGTCTTCATGCCCGCCTCATGCCATGAGCTGCCGTACTCACCGCCGCCACGAAGATTTGGAATCGCCAGCAGCCCACCCATTTCAACCCAGGCCAATCGGGCCGGAGAGAAATACGGTGTGAGCGAGATATCGAACCCACCGTACGCATAGAGCATG
>JAQWRC010000280.1 GCA_029243925.1 Phycisphaerales bacterium | reverse complement strand
GACCCACTGCAGAGTGGAGGCGATTTCTGCCTCTTCCATGCCAAGACCTTCTGCGTTACACCCACAGGGCTGATGGCCAAGAATACGGAACAGGCTCCGATGCCAACCTTCTTCGAGACGGATCAGCTCAGTGTCGGGCGCATGAACATGAACTTTGCTGGTGTTACGAGTTGGATCCAATCCGTGATCCGTTCCAATCCGATGCTGCAGATGAACATGATGCAGGGGTTTGAGCAAATCGAGCCGATCATGACTGAAATGATGGATAGCCTGGGGAGCAGCGTCCACATGGCCAGCTCACTCTCGCGCCCCATCGAGCTTGACAGCATGCACTCGATCTACGCCATTGAATGCACTGATACACAGAAGTTCAACGACACCTTCGGCATGTTTGCAGCTGACCTGGGGATGGAGCACCGTGATTTCCAGGGCCGTGTGATGTATGTCATGGAAGGTGGAGGCGGGATGATGGGTGGCCTCTTGGGCATGGGAGAAGGATCGCAGGCTATTGCGCTTGGCGGTTCGCATGTCTTCATCGGTGATCTGAATGGCGTCGAAGAGTGCCTGAGAAGTGTCGGTCGTGAAAGTGACGCCACATTGCCTCAAGGCCTTCAGGCTGGCATGTCATCGTTGCCTGCACGGGATTTGGCCGGGTGGGTGAGCAGTGATGTCTTCGAAAACATGCAGGCCACAATGCAGCTGGAACAGCTGCAGCAGGAATCATCATTGGATGCACTTGCCGAGGATGACCCGGAGCTGGCCGAGGAAATTCGTGCTGAACTCCGTGAAGAGAGCAGTGGCATGCGTGAAGACATGAAAATGTTCGCAGAGGCCTTCGGCCCGGTGACCTACGCTTGGTGGTCAACTGACGATGCGTTCAAGTTCGAGGTCAATCTGCTTGGAGCCGATGCCGGCAGCTCAAGCGACTGAGGTCACGTCCAACCCATCTGCAGGAATATCGCAGTGAAGATCAAGTCGGTGACGATGATCAGCACCACCGTCTGGACGACGGTGTCTGTTGTCGCCTTGCCAACGCCTGCGGCGCCGCCGGTCACTTTCAGTCCGTTGTAGCAGGCGATGAGGCTGAGCAGTGTGCCAAACGTCGCGGCCTTGAGCAGGCCGGTCGTGAAGTCGGACATGTTCAGTTGGCTGATGGTGTTGTCGATGTACACCTCCTGCGGAACATTCAGGAAGTTCACAGTGACCAGGCCGGATGCAAAGACGGCCATGACGTCACCGAGCGCGGTCAGCAGGAACAGGCTCAGGATCGTCGCAATGACTCGCGGCACCACAAGGAACCGAACCGGGTTGAGCGCATGCGCCTCGAGCGCTTCGATTTCTTCGCCAACGACCATCGTGCCGATCTCCGCCGCGATGGACGCGCCGGCGAATCCCGTCAGGACGATGGCGGCGATCAGTGGGCCCAGTTCCCGGAACACGCCGACGGCGACGATGTTGGCAATTTTGTCGGATTGGCCAAGCTCACTCAGTGGTGGCTGCATGGCCATGGCGAGGATGAGGCCGATGCAACTGGAGACCAGCAGGACGATGCCGATGGATCGGACGCCGACACGGACAATCTGACTGATGATGGCGTCGCGGCCGAGGCGAAC
>JAQWRC010000338.1 GCA_029243925.1 Phycisphaerales bacterium | reverse complement strand
GAAGCGTCTTGTGCGTCGTCGTCGTGACAATATGAGCATGGGGAAATGGCGATGGATGCACTCCACCGGCGACCAGCCCTGCGATGTGAGCGATATCCGCCATGAGGACAGCGCCGACGTCATCAGCAATCGCCCTGAATGCTTCAAAGTCGATCAGACGCGAGTATGCCGAGTAGCCGCAGATGATCATCTTCGGCTTCGTGTCACGCGCAATCTTCGCGATGACGTCGTAGTCCAGCTGTTCGGATTCCGGATCCACGTCGTATTCAACGATGTCATAGAACGTGCCGGAGAAGTTCGGCTTCAATCCGTGACTGAGATGGCCACCGGATTTGATCGGCAATGACAGAATGCGATCTCCCGGATCGCACATGGCCATGAACGCCGCAACATTCGCATTGGCGCCGCTGTGGGGCTGCACATTCGCGTGCGAACATCCAAAGAGGCTGCATGCTCGATCACGTGCAATATCTTCGATTGCATCGTGGTGCTCACAGCCACCGTAGTAGCGCTTACCCGGGTACCCCTCTGCATACTTGTTGGTCAACCAACTTCCCATCGTATGCATCACAGCTGCACTGACGTGATTCTCGGAGGCGATCAGTTCAAGCGTCGTCGACTGCCGTGCCGCTTCTGCCGCCATATGGTGCTCAATGTCCGGATCTGCCTGTCCAAGCAGTTTGAGCAGATTGGCGCTGTTGTCATCGAGATCGTTATTCATGGGGTGGGTCGCATGTGTCATTGACGCATGGTAGCCGTTCACATCGAAGCAGAGGCGACGCGGTCGGTAGAATGCGCCAACACAGATGCAACACTCCAAACTCGTGGCATGGCGGACAATCGACGGGCCCATGGGAACCGTGCTGCTGGGGCACGATGCCCACGGAGCAATCCACGCATGCTGGGAGCAGCTTGGCGACCGGTCGCAGTTTCAACGGGAAGAGTATGACCCTCGATGCTGCCCTCAGACGGCCTCACATCTGCAGCACTACTTCTCTGGCACTGGTGCTGATCCAGCTGGCTGCACCGAATACCCGATCCCTGCAACGTCGCCGTTCTACACAGCATGCTGGAATGCCTGCAGAATGATCCCGATCGGGCGAACGATCACCTATGCCCAGTTGGCACGGAACGCCGGAAATCCAAATGCGGTTCGAGCTGCCGCTGGAAGCATGAGGGCGAATCCCGCTGCCTTGCTCGTGCCCTGCCATCGAGTCGTCGCCACCAACGGTGGCATTGGCGGATTCGCTGGCACAACCGACCCTGCCAGCCCGGCCATCAAACTCAAGATACAGCTGATCGAATTTGAATCCGTCTGTACTGGCCAAATCAAATAGAATGCTCCCTACGCAAGCAAGGAGTCTCTCAACATGCGTCTGACCATTGTCGGTAGTGGCTATGTCGGTCTTGTCACGGGAACATGCCTGGCCAATACCGGAAATCAGGTTGTATCCCTTGATCTTGATGCCACGCGAGTTGACCAACTCCGCAATGGAGGCTGCCCCATCTATGAACCGGGGCTCACCGAGCTGCTGCAACGAAACATCGCCGCGGAACGACTGACCTTCACCACTGATCCAGCTGAAGCCTATCGAGACGCGCAGATCATCTTCATCTGCGTCGGAACGCCCACAGGAGACGACGGCTCGTCCGACCTGACCGCCGTGCATGCCGTCGCCG
>JAQWRC010000337.1 GCA_029243925.1 Phycisphaerales bacterium | reverse complement strand
GGTGTCCTGGTGGCCGTTGCAATAGTTGGTGCCGGAGTACTGGTTACGCTTGCAGTTCCTGATCCACTGCTGGGTGTGCTGGCCGGTGCGGCAGCCATGCTGTTTCTACTCATGACGCTCAACAGGTTCTTTCTCAAGTCGGCGTATCGCATCGACGGGCATGGCATCGCTGTTCGCTACCCATTTGGCAGCAAAAGTTTGCGATGGAAAGATCTTCGCCGATTTCCGCATGACCATCTTGGGGGATACCTTTCTACTCGCTCGCAGAAGAGTGCATTTGACCGCCGAGGCATCAGCGTGCTCTTTGGAGGTCAAGGCGTTGAGATCATTGCCAGAATCGAATCGGCCATGGAGTTGAATCAATGAGTTTGCGAGATCAGCTCAAGCACGCATTCGCCATCGACAAAGGGCCAAGTGAGCCCACGGAACGTCAGGTTGAACTGGTGGACATGGTCTGCCGGGCCGTCGTACGGCGTGGACTGGTTGTTCCTGCCCTGCTGGCAGTGGAAATGGGCCGTCCGCTGAACTTCGTCGCGTCGCAGGCTATGCATTTTTTCCAGCCCATCGTCTCCGTCATTCTCGATGGCCCGTCGATCACGGAGTTTGCCTCATTTCTTGAGCAGCGGGGGTCGATCGAGTACCTTTGTCAACGCTTGGAGCACTGGAACCAGGTTGGTCCTGATTTCGAGGACAAGACGTCCCAAACCCCGGCCGAGAATCACGGACCACCTGATGAATCAGATCGATCCTGACCAGATACAGGTCATCCTGGCAACCGATTGTGGCAGCACGACGACCAAGGCCATCTTGATCCAATACGTGGATGGCGAATATCGTCAGACGCATCGTGGCGAAGCGCCGACGACGGTCGAAAAGCCGTTTGCCGACGTCACCATGGGCGTGGTGAACTCCGTGACCGAAATCGGCGAGTTGGCGGGACGGCGTCTGGTCGATGACGAGGGGCGAATTATCACGCCGGCAACGGATACCGAAGGCTGTGACATTTACATCTCGACGTCTTCCGCTGGCGGTGGACTGCAGATGATGGTGGCAGGCGTCATTGCAGAGATGACGGCCGCCAGTGCAAAGCGAGCAGCACTTGGCGCGGGCTCGATCGTGATGGACGTGATCGCCGCAAACGATGGGCGGCGACCTCATGATCAGATTCAGCGCATCCGTGATCTGCGGCCGGACATGATTCTGATCTCCGGGGGCACCGATGGCGGTACGACGGAGAAGGTCGTGCAGATTGCCGAGCTCGTTGCACCAGCAAAGCCGCAACCGCGATTCGGCAGCGATTACTCCATGCCGATCATCTATGCAGGCAACATCGAGGCACGCGATTCCATCTCGGAAGTGTTCAGCGAAGGCGGATTTGATCTTCAGATCGTCGATAACCTTCGTCCAGTGCTCGAGCGGGAAAATCTTGGCCCAGCTCGGGACAAGATCCATGACATCTTTCTTGAGCATGTGATGGCGCAGGCCCCGGGATACGACAAACTCATGGGCTGGACCGGCGCTCCGATCATGCCTACGCCCGGGGCGGTGGGGGATATTCTCCAGACCGTCGCGAAGCTTCAGAACATCAATGTGGTCGGTGTCGACATCGGCGGAGCGACGACGGACGTGTTCAGTGTCTTTGACGAGACATTCAATCGGACCGTCAGCGCGAATCTCGGCATGTCCTATTCGATATCGAATGTGTGCGCGGAAGCAACCATGGCGAACGTGCTGCGATGGGTCCCATTCGACATGGACGAGCGTGAACTGCGCAACCATGTCAAGAACAAGATGATTCGCCCGACGACCATTCCCCAGTCGCGTGAATCGCTCATGTTCGAGCAAGCCGTTGCTCGTGAAGCGCTTCGGTTGGCCTACAAGCAGCACAAGGAGTTTGCGACGACGCTCAAGGGCGTGCAGCAGCAGCGGACGGTCGGCGATACGTTCAGCCAGGAAACTGCGGGGCAGACCATCGTCAACAACATGAAACTCGATCTGCTGGTGGCGTCCGGTGGCGTGCTCAGTCACGCACCGAGGATGCACCAAACGGCCATGCTTCTGATCGATGCCTTCGAGCCCGAGGGCGTCACCATGCTGGCCAAGGATTCAATCTTCATGATGCCCCACCTTGGTGTGCTGGCCAGTGTGCATCCAAAGGCAGCAGAACAGGTCTTCGCTCGCGATTGCCTGATTTATCTCGGAACATGTGTTGCTGCCAAGGGCATGCCCAAGGCTGGCAAGCCATGTTTCAGCTGGGAACTCAGCGGCGACCGCAGTGGCAGTGGCACCATTCATGGTGGCGAAATGCAGTTGGTTGAGCTTGCTGAAGGCGAGACGGGAACCATCAGCCTCGCCCCCGCCCGGGGCATGGATCTGGGCGAAGGCCCAGGCAAGAAAGTCGAGCGAGAAGTGCGTGGAGGCACCGTGGGCCTTATCCTCGATGGGCGTGGCCGATCGCTGGAACTGCCTCAAGAGCGCGTCGCGTGCCAGGCAACCGTACAGGGTTGGCTTGATTCACTCGAGGTCTATACGGAAGAAGTACAACCCGCCGCCGTTTGAGCGAGTGGGTCAGGAGAACGAACGTGGCCAAGGCCTATACACCCGGACTGCTGGTGACTCGGCACAAGAAGCACCGCTGCGTGCGTCGATTGCCCATTGCCGGTGACGTGAAGGTGAAGGTCGGCGATCGTGTCTCCGCGGATGATGTCGTCGCGGAAACAAGCCTTCCCGGGAATGTCAATCCGATCAATCTTGCGAACCAGATGTCGATGCCCCCGGCCGACGTCATGGACTGCATGATCAAGCACGAAGGCGATCCGATCGCAGTCAATGAACCACTGGCGCAGACCAAAGGTCTGTTCGGCATGTTCAAGTCAACTGTGAACTCACGGTTCGAGGGAACGGTGGAGACGATTTCTCCCGTTACCGGGCAAGTCATCATTCGTGGGGCGCCGCTGCCTGTGCAGGTGCGGGCGTACATCGACGGCGACGTTGTCTCGGTCCGCGAGGATGAAGGATGCGAGATTGAGGCGGAAGTCGCCTATGTGCAAGGCATCTTCGGCGTCGGTGGTGAAACGCAAGGGCGAATCGCCATGGCGTGCACGTCGAATGAGCAGGAACTGGTTGCTGATGAGATTACACCGGAGATGAAAGGCTGCATCGTGGTCGGTGGGGCCCGAATGACCGCGGAAGCCATTCAAAAGGCACGCGATGTGGGTGCTGCCGCCGTCGTCTCTGGTGGGCTTGATGATGAAGATCTCAAGAACTTGCTTGGGTATGACCTTGGCGTGGCCATCACCGGTCGTGAAGAACTTGGGATCACGGTGATCATCACTGAGGGCTTCGGCGAAATTTCCATGGCCGAACGAACGTATGACATGCTGAAGGGCCATGAAGGTGGGAATGCGTCCGTGAACGGCGCAACACAAATCAGAGCGGGCGTGATGCGTCCAGAAATCATCATCCCGCTGTCCGGCAGTCAAGCTGCGCAGGCGGGACAGGAGTTCGAGGAGGGGCAGCTTGTGATCGGGCGGTCCCTTCGAGTGATTCGAGATCCGTATTTCGGCATGATTGGTGAGGTCTCGGCGCTCCCCGCCGAACCGCACGTGCTCGGCTCAGGATCCAAGGCTCGTGTGTTGGAGGTGAAGTTCCCCTCCGGCGAAACGGCAATCGTGCCGCGGGCGAACGTGGAACTCATTGAGGAATGATCGGCATGAAGCAAGCCATGGTCATCCTGCTGGCGTTGCTGGCAGCACTTACGACTCGATCGTTGGGTGCTGACATCACACTGGCTCCACCGTCGGGTGTTACGGCATCCGATGTTCCCAACGATGTCGGCAGTCAGATCCTCGTGACCTGGTCGTCGTCGCCTGATGAGGTTGAACCTGCCGATGGTGGTGTTCGAGCCTTGCTGGGGTATGCCATCTACCGGCAGGTTGCACAGACCGCCGATGGGTTGGAAAGCATTGGTGAAGCGGGCTCGAATCAATCAGAACTCGGGTTCCCCGCGAACTTCACATTCGATGATGTTGAGCCCATCGGCTCCGTGTCGTACGGGCAGACAACGTTCGTCGATGAGAATGTAAACGCAGGCGGAACCTACCTGTATGCCGTCGCCGCGACTGGTGCGGGCGGTACCTTCTCGCCCTTGGCCGTGGCCAGCCTGCCTGCTACCGCTGAGATGCAGTATTTCAATCAAGGCAAGCTTTGGTTCCTGATCATCATGCTCATCATCAGTGGGGTGATCATCGCCTTCGTGATGTTTGCCAAGCGTGGTGGCACAATCAAGGTGCGGCCGATCGCAGGTCTTGAAGCAGTCACGGAGGCAGTGGGCCGATCGACGGAAATGGGAAAGCCGGTTCTCTTCGTACCAGGCATCCTCGATATCAATGACATTCAGACCGTCGCGGGGATCACCGTCTTGTCCAATGTGGCGAAGACTGCGGCTCGCTACGACGCCAAGTTGAAGGTGCCCACGGCACGGTCTCTCGTGATGACCACGGCGAGAGAAACAGTGGAAGCTGCCTATCTGGGAGAAGGACGACCAGATGCCTACAACGAGGACAACATCTACTACCTCACCGATGAGCAGTTCGGCTATACGGCCGGTGTACAGGGCGTGATGGTTCGCGAAGAGCCAGCGGCATGTTTCTACATGGGTGCCTTCTATGCCGAGTCGCTGATTCTCGCCGAAACAGGAAACTCAATCGGTGCGATTCAGATTGCCGGAACAGCCATGCCTTCGCAGTTGCCGTTCTTCGTCGCTGCATGTGATTACACGTTGATCGGCGAAGAGTTCTTTGCTGCGTCTGCGTATCTTTCAAACGATCCAGAACAGCTCGGGTCGCTGAAGGGTCAGGATGTAGGCAAGGTGATCGCCGCTGTGTTGTTGGTGATCGGGTGTTTGGTGGCAACGCTGGCGACGGTGACGCCGACTCAAACACTGGAAATGGCGCAGTTGTACATCGCGGACAATATTCTCGGTAACGCAGGACTGGCGCCGAATGAGGACGCGGTCATGGAGATCGACGCGAGGTGGAATGCAGTCGAATCCAAGGTGAAGGAAGAGGGTGGTTCATGATTCTCAAGCGTTCGATTCCACTGCTGATTGCTGCAATCGTCGGATTTCTGCTGATCGCAACTTACTTCGTGCCCAAGACTGAGCAATGGGGCGCCGATGCGATGGAGATGTTCATCATCCTCGCTGCCGCGGCCATGGTGCTTGGTGCCGGCAACCTGCTGCTGATGAACCTCTCGAAAGTTTCCAGTCGAAGCGAAGGCTGGGGCTATGCGGCGATTACTCTCGTGGCGTTCTTCGTCGTGCTCTACATCGGCATGTTCAAGATTGGTGCGTATCCCACGCCCACGTCTCCCGACAACGCATGGACCGCACCCGTCATTCAGGAAGGGGCGCCGTTCTGGTGGATCTACCAGTACTGCCTCGTGCCATTGACTGCGACCATGTTCGCCATGCTGGCGTTCTACATCGCCTCGGCCGCATTCCGTGCATTCCGGGCGAAGAATACCGAAGCCTTCTTGCTGCTGTTCACCGCATTCATCGTGCTCCTGGGCCAGATCTATGCCGGCATCTGGATCAGTGACGTATTGCACCTGCCGACGCCTGAAACCTATGCGGGCGATCTTGACAGTCCCTGGTACCAGTTCCTCAACGGATTGCGTCTTGAAAATCTCACGCAGATGATTCTCGACGTTCCCCAGAAGGCAGGAAACCGGGCCATCATGATCGGCATCGCGTTGGGCATCGTGTCGACTTCACTCAAGGTGCTCTTGGGTGTTGACCGTTCGTACCTCGGATCGGAGGACTGATCCATGTTGAACTTCCTCAGAACAATCGATCGTCGCTGGATCTTCGCCTTGATGGGCGTTGCGGTTGCATTGCCTATTCTGCTTCGCTTTTCCCCTCCGACAGATGTGACTCCAATGGACCGGAGTGTGTACGAGGCCATCGAGGCACTGCCTGACGGTTCCCGTGTACTCCTGTCCTTTGACTTCGATCCAGGTTCGCAAGGCGAACTGCTGCCGATGTCAACGGCGTTTACGCGGCACTGCGCAGAGAAGAAGCACAAGATGTACTTCATGTGCTTGTGGCCGCTTGGCGAACCGTTCATTGAAAATGCCATGGCGATTCTCAAGGAAGAGTATCCCGACCTGAAGTACGGAACGGATTTCATGTCGTTCGGGTACAAACCCGGTGGCGAAGCGGTCATCAAGAACATCATCGTTGACTGGAAGCAGCTCTTCATCACGGATTCTCGCAAGCAGGATCTCGGCGAAGTGCCGATGACGGCCAAGCTGAAGTCGGCCAAGGCGATGAATCTCATCGTCAATATCAGTGCAGGTGATCCTGGTACCAAGCAGTGGGTTCAGTATGCAGCGACACCCGCGGGCTTGCCAATGGTTGCAGGTTGCACCGGGGTACAGGCTCCACTGCTGTATCCATATATTCCCGATCCACTTGATGGGCTGTTGGCGGCAATCAAAGGCGCTGCTGGGTATGAGCAGATCCTCCTTGATCGCTATCCGAACATGGGCGAGATGAAATCTTCAGCGTTGGGCTCATCGACTGCAGCAATGCAGCGGATGGGACCGCAGTTCGTGGGGCATCTGCTCATGATCGTCCTGATCGTGATAGGCAACGTCATCTTCTTCATTGATCGCAGTCGAGGAGCCGCCTGATGGCCAGTACTGATACAACGCCGGTTCCAGGTTCCCCCTCGCAATCCACAGCATTGTTGGCCGTCGGGTTGGGTATCTTCGCCGCTTTCCTTGTTGTCGTGGGCCTGCTTGGTGCAGGGCGCGTCTGGGTCACCCAGACCCAGGTGAGTTACACCCAGGTTGAAACACTTGTGGACGGGAATACCGTGAACACATGGGTTGCATCTGGCGATGTTGCCGCAGGTGCGGTGACGGGGATCACATCTTCATGGATGACAGTGAGCGAGCTTCCCTCCGACCTTGCCGCCGCGGATCGCCCAAACAATGCGGTCTTTTCGTGGAATAGATCGATTGGCATCTGGTTGGCCGCGATACTGACCTTGTGCATCATGTCTTTCCTGATCGGGGACAACCCGCTGTACAAGACGGCTGAGGCGATCGTCATTGGTGCGTCGGCTGGGTACTGGATGGTGTATTCCTTCTACACCGGAATCGTTGACAAACTGCTGGTGAACATCTGGCCATCGTTAGTTCGTGACTGGACGACGCCCGGCCTGTCTGCGGAATACCAATGGAATTGGATCTACTGGATCCCGGCGATCCTCTCTGTGATGCTGATCTGCAGATTGCTGCCAAAGGGTGGATGGATTGCTCGTTGGCCTCTGGCATTCGTCATTGGTGCGACGGCTGGTTTCCGTTTGCTTGCACATCTGGAGTCAGACTTCCTGCTGCAGATCAAGGGAACCATTACCCCTCTGTGGGCCATCAATGCTGCAGGTGAGTTCCAGCTCTGGGAGTCCGTCGGAGCAGTCGTCATTCTGCTGAGTGTTCTGGCGTGCTTGGTGTATTTCTTCTTCTCCCTTGAGCACAAGGGCATGGTTGGCAAAACAGCTCGCGGCGGGATCCTGGTCCTGATGGTCACCTTTGGCGCTGCCTTCGGACTGACGGTCATGGGTCGTATCACCCTGCTGACGGAGCGGTTCGACTTTCTCTTCAAGCAGTGGCTCTATTGGCTGTAACGGCAGGAAATCCATCCGTACAGTGTTGAGTCGCGACGTTGAAGGCGTTTATTTGTCTTTGAAGGGCATTTTTCAGGTCGGCTTGCATCGCACTTCATTGACATGATCTGCTCTCAGGAATACAGTACCCAGCCGCATTGAGACGCGGTACCGCCATGTCTGGTGGTATGAGACCTCAGCACAGGATTCGATTCCATGGCCGTTCCAGCCCTACGGACATCTCCAAGCAGGAAACGCAAGCGTCGATCGCACCACGCGCTCCGCAAGACGAACCTCTGTGCCTGCCCAGCCTGTGGTAGCACCAAGCATCCACATTCCGCATGTCGAGAATGCGGCTATGTGCGGCCTGGCCTGACCATTCGCTCCTCCGGAAACGATTAAACGATGCGCATCGGTCTGGACGTCATGGGTGGCGACTTGGCCCCCGATCCCATCCTGAAAGGTGGGCTCGATGCGTTAACTGATTTTTCTCCTGACGATCGACTCGTGCTCTTTGGAGACGAGGCGATTATTCGGGCTGGAGTCGAGGCTGCCGGCGCCGATACTTCTCGTATCGAAATCGTTGGTTCCACCGAACTGATCGGCATGGATGAATCGCCGGTGGAAGCGGTTCGCTCCAAGGGCGAATCCTCCATGGTGAAGCTGTGCCAGATGGCCAGTCGCAAAGCGGGGGATGCCCGGCTTGATGCGGTGATCTCCGCCGGGAACACCGGCGCATTTGTTGCTGCAGCGCAGATGTTCATGCGTCGCCTGCCCAACGTCGTCCGTCCTGGCATTGCAGCTGTCGTGCCGACCTTTGGTGGCCCGGTCGTATTCATCGACGTTGGCGCCAATATCGATCCCAAGCCCGAGCACCTCTATCAGTATGGCGTGATGGGTTCGATCTACGCCCAGAACATGCTGGGTATCGATCAACCAAGGGTCGCCTTGATGAATGTCGGTGGCGAAGAAGCCAAGGGCACCGACGATCTCAAGCAAGCTCGAGATCTTCTTCGAGATTGCGAGCACGTCGATTTCACCGGCTATATCGAAGGCCGAGCGGTCTTTGATGGTGCGGCTGATGTCGTGATCACCAATGGAGTGACGGGCAACGTCGTCATCAAGCTTTCTGAAGGACTTTCCAGCGGGATCTTCAAGATGATCAAGCGTGAGATCGACAGTATCGATCCCGCTCTTGCGGCCACGTTTGAGCCGGTCGTGAAGAAACTCTACGCAGCTCATGACTACCACGAATATGGCGGGGCTCCGCTGCTTGGCGTTAACGGACTATGCATGATCTGTCATGGATCGAGCAAGGATCGGACGATCACCAATGCCATCCGTCGGGCCATGAGCTACGTTGATGCCGAGGTCAATGAGTCCATTATTGCTCGGCTTGATGCCGTGGAAGTCGAGGCAGGATGACTGTTCAGACGCCGTTCGGGGTTCGCATCGCCGGTACGGGTTCCGCGGTTCCAGATCGTGTGCTGACGAATGCCGATCTCGAGTCGATGGTGGATACATCGGACGAGTGGATCGTCAAGCGTACGGGCATCAGTGAGCGGCGAATCTGCGATCCGGAAAAAGGCGAGGGCGCATTTCTACTCGAATGCAAGGCCATTCGCGCTGCACTGGAAGCAGCGGAAATGGACGCAAGTGAACTGGATCTACTGATCCTGGGATCGTTGACATCTGAAATGCGTTGTCCATCGAATGCATGTCGCATCAATGCTGAAATCGGAGCAGCGCCTGCCGCGTCGTTCGATCTCAATGCTGCGTGTTCT
>JAQWRC010000330.1 GCA_029243925.1 Phycisphaerales bacterium | reverse complement strand
GAAAACAATGATTCGTCTGCAGACGATAAAGCACCGCTCCTTGCAAACATGCTGCCACTGACCGCCATGGACGATGGCCCCGTCTTCCATACACTTGAAGGATATGACCCGAAATGGACGGCTCTGATTCGCGAAGGCGTTGAACTGGCGCAAGACTACTGGGGCACCTACGGACCAGTTCATGTCTGGGTCGTGGGCCTCGAAGAAGGCGATGCCATCAACCCAAAGACAAGACAGGCGTTCATCGAGGAATACTGCACCTGGCGTACAGCAACAACATACCGCTCAATGGCCGAATGCCACCCTCATGCGAATCAACAATTTATCGATGTCGCCGAAAGCGGCGAGGCACAAGCCTATCTGTCAGGTGTACCTGAAGCCACGCCACCGAAAGCTGAACTGATCTTCATCAACGTCCACGAGTGGTTCTTCGAGGGCGATCCCATCCCAGATCCGGTACTGCGCGGCATCCATGAATACACGCATGTCTATCAACTTGCCGTCGGGCACATGCCAACCTGGATGATGGAAGGCGGCGCTGTATTTGCAGAGTCATGGCTGCCTTCACTTGATGGCCGCAGGCCGCCTGAAGTGAACATGGAACAGATCATGGAACGCGTGCAGCGCACCAGCGACCCAAATCTGACCATTGCGGACATGGAGAACATCGATACTGCATCCGAAGCCGCAGCCGAATACTACCTGCAGCTTGCCTATGACTCTGGCGCATGGGCGATCGCATTTATCGTGCACCAATCGCCAACACAAAGTGTGTCAGCACTTCGCGATCAGTTCTTTCCGCTTGTCACTGAACTCGGGTGGGAAACTGCTTTGTCGCAATATGTCGGCATGAAGGACAAAGCGGAATTCTACGATGCCTTCGACGTGTTCATGGACGCTCCCAGAGCAGAGCAGCTCAAGCTGCTCAGTGAACTCAAGCCCTGATTGGCATGACTCCGGTCAGAATATCGTTCCGATGAAATCCGCCCTTCCTTGCCTGGCAGGCTGTTGCATGCCCGTAAATCCAGATTTTGAGGGGGCAGACGGCTGTTCACGTTTTTATCTTGAACAGTCCAAATGCCACTTCTAAACTGGCCAATGGCTTCCGGGGGGGAGAAGAAGACGGCGGGAGCACTTCCAGCCTGCAGAGCGTACGACCTCGAACGCACCTGAAATTGATCAGGGGCGTTCCATGATCAGTTTCCACAACTCGAAACTTCGAGGAAGCCACACATGAAACACATCGTCCTTACCGTCATCGTCAGTCTGCTGACCATCGCGACCGGATTCACTTCAGCCTACGCCGACGAGGCCAGCCGGGGTGGAGGAGCATGCTGCATCGGCGGCGACTGCTACCAGACGACGGTTGAAGAATGTGAAGACGCTGGGGGCAGCTGGAGTGGCGGTCCTTGCGACAACTGCGCATGTTCCCCATGCGGAACATGTTGTGACGGCGTGGATTGTTTCGAGGACGTATCCCAAGACGATTGCGCATTTTTCGGTGAATGGCACGGAAGCACTCCCTGCGCTGAAATCGCCTGCGGTCCGGAGCCTGGTGCGTGCTGCCTGAACACGGGCGGCTGCGAGATGGTGAAGAATGAATCACAGTGCATTGATTACAACGGAACATATGCCGGCGATGGCAGCCACTGTGACGATGAGCCTGCGCACTGCGCCGAGGAAGTCTGGGGCGCATGCTGCCTGGGCGGAGAGTGTGCTGGCCTCACTGATTGGGAATGCGCCAACAGCGGCGGCTCCTTCTATGAGAATGTCGGGTGCAATGAGGACCCCTGCGCCCCCGCTACTGGCGCATGCTGCTTCGATGGTGGCATGCAATGCATGCAGTTGGAAAACTCCAATGGCCCAGAACTTTGCGTGCAGCTGTACCAAGGTATATGGGCGGGCGATGGCACCAGCTGTGACGATGTCGACTGCGACGCCATCGGTTGCGGCGAAGGTCTAATCGAGGACTGTTATGGAAACTGCGTTCCGGCAACCTGGGTTGGTGATGGCTTCTGCGACGACGGTGCGTGGACATACAACGGCGTTCCCATCTTCTTGAATTGTGACAAGTTTGAGTGTGACGCTGACGACTGCTCGTGCATACCAGACGAAGGATGGGGAGCTTGCTGCAACCCTGTCGGAGACTTGATCTGCTTAGAGATAACTGAATTACTCCGCCAGGCCACTGGAGGTACATTTTATGAAGGCGTGTCCTGCGGAAATGCGCCATGCGCCGCAGGCGCCTGCTGCTTCAATGGAGGCAGTGATGAACAATACTGCGCAAATGACTACACCATGAACCTCTGCGTAGATGAAGGTGGTCAATATTTGGGCACCGGCTCGACTTGTGAGATTGAAGGAGTTGAATGCGCAAGTCTGTACGGTGCCTGCTGTGTGGATGAAATCTCATGCACTGACGGACTCACGGAGGAAACATGCGACAGTTGGGGCGGATACTTCTACGGCAGTGGATCAACCTGTCAGGATGACGGATCGCTTTGCCAAGCTGGAGCATGTTGTTTCAACGATTCCGGATATCTCTATTGCTGGGAAACAAGCAGCGACGAGTGCTGGAGCGGTGACGGCTACTGGTACGGGTACGGGACCGACTGCACTGACGTGTCGGACTGCGATCCAGGTTCATATGGCGCCTGCTGCCTATGGGGCGAGTGCCACTCGCTGTACCAGAGCGAGTGCAGTTGGGCCGGCGGAACTTGGGCAGGCGGCTCATGCGATTCCTGCACCTGCACCCAATGCGGCACGTGCTGCTTCGGAGAAACGTGCGAAGAAGAAGTAAGCGTTGATCATTGCGAAGGGGCAGGCGGCATGTACATGGGCAACGCCTCCTGCACCGAGGAACTGTGCGCTCCCCCACCGCCGACCGGCGCCTGCTGCGTCGATGGTCAATGCGCGGTCGAAACCGAAGAGGACTGCAGCGGTCTGTATCTCGGGGATGACATGCCCTGCGACAACAACCCCTGTGGCAACGATGGTGGTGATGGTCCGTTCATCGGTATCCAATACGACGTACTCGGCACGAACCTCGTTGCTGACGACGAAGAGACCTGGACGGTCGACGTCTATGCGGTCCTTGCCGACGGCTGTCGACTCGATGCGGTCGCAGGTGACGTCAACCAATCCAAGATGGTGTCCACCACGGGCAGCTTCTACCAGAACATCTACGGTGGACCGACGAGCCAGGACATCAACCCAAGTCTGTTCAGCGCGTTCCCGGATCTGGAATACGACAGTTTCGTGACCATCGGCCTGTCAGATCAGAACGGCAATGCCCTTTCCAACATTGGGATTGATTGGACGGACTTCGAAACCGGCGGCGCCATCGAGAGCACCGACGGATCGTGGTATGTCACCCCGGCGGATGCCCAGGGTGACAGCGAGTGGTTCCAAGACCAGTTCTGCGAAGACAACAACGGCGTCCGCATTGCGCGACTGACCGTCCGTGGCCTCGACTCGATCGTCTTCTTCGAAGCCCTCTTCCAGGGCAAGGACGCCGACGGGGTGACCTGGCAGGACAGCGACCTCATGGCGATCGCCTACGACGACTGCGATGCACCCACCAGTTGCATCGGTGACATCAATCTCGACGGCACCGTCGACGTGCTCGACCTGCTTCAAGTGATCGGCAACTGGGGACCGTGCACATCGTGCCCGGCCGACATCGATGGCAACGGTGTAGTCGACGTCATCGATCTCCTCGAGGTCATCGCCAACTGGGGCCCCTGCCCCGAAGAGACCTGTTCTGAAGGCTGGGTCTGCGCTGATGGCGGCGAGGCGCTGGATGACTTCATCTGCGGTGCATCGGGCAGCTCATGCACCGATGCATTCCCGAGTGACGATACGACACTCGCAGGGACAGGCATCTTCTTCAGTCCCGACGGCATCGGTCTACTGTGGCGTTTGGATCAATCGTTGTCCGAGACCTTCACATGCGCCGAGCCTTCTATCAATTCACTGACGTTGACCATTGATCTCGACAACGGCATGGACGATAACAACGGCATTGCGATCCACACGTGGGATGTCAGCGTGCATGGAACGTCGATCGGCCAGTTCAGTGTGGTCGCCGGCCAGACGCAGATCAACGAGTCATTCACGTTCCCATCGATTCCGACACAGGGTGGAGCATATACAGTCACCCTGCAGGCGATCAATCAGGTGTATTCGGGTGGCGGTTCGTACTACATGACCTACGAAGGATCAGGTGCCCACAGCATTGAACTGGGCAACGATTCACTGTGTCACTGCTTCGAGTTGACCGACGGCTCGTATGCCTGCCTGAACCTGTTCTCCATCGCCTGCTCCGGGTACCCGCTCTGCGATTCCGACTTCGGCTGCCCGGATGGATACGAGTGCGTCACGATGAGTTGCTGCCCGGCGCCGGTCTGCATGCCCATCTGCGAGTAGGCAAAGAAAGCGGAGTTCTACGATGCGTTCGGCGGATTCATGGCGCTCCCAGAGCAGAGCAGCTCAAGTTGCTCAGTGAACTCAAGCCCTGATTGACGTGACGTCAGCCAGGGTGAGGCGTCCACGCACCAAGCACGGTCAGCAGAGCATCGAGGCCGACGAGCCCATCTGCGGCGACTGACTTCGGCCCTGCGGGGCATGGAATCACTCTAATCCGTTCTGTAGCAATACTTACAAGCTATTTTCTTGCATCACGTGCTCCAGATCGATACGTTGGACCCGGAGTAAATGTGTGTCCGATGGGGTCGCAACCCATCTATGGCACGCCATTTAGGCACTGTGTACAGGTGCCGGAAAGAGAGAAGAAAGATGAAAAATACGTTAGCAATAGGGGCAGCAGTTGCTTGCCTCGGACTTGCTCCCGTGTCGATGGCGGAGATATTCGAAGTGAGCTTCGATATGACCGACACGTACGTCGAGCAAGGCCAATTCGTCTATGGAAATGCTCAAGACATGAGTGAATACGCTGGCTACTCAATCGTAGGCATCGGCATCCGTGATCTCGAAGTCGAGTTCCTCGACTCTTCCTATATTTCGTTCAGCTGGGGAATGGACATCCCAGGATACGGCGCAGGTATCTGGACCTGGGCCAGTGATGATACCCAGGCACCTGGGGCCATTGAGACCTACAACTTCGAATCCACATCTCCCGCAGGCTACGGCGCAGTCGTAATGGACGGCGGTGGCGCATGGAACATGGGTACGTTCGTCGGCTCAGGCGGTGTGGACAATGGCCTCACCGTCCTTGGTGGCGAAATGTACTACAT
>JAQWRC010000323.1 GCA_029243925.1 Phycisphaerales bacterium | reverse complement strand
GGCAACGCCCGAATGGGTGCGGCCCGTACCATCATCCGAAAGGGTGGCGGTGTCGCCTTCGCCAAGACGCAACGTACGGAAGTCTTCAGAAAGAAGATGCCGAATCGCATGCGTCGTTTGGCGAACCGGAACGCGCTGCTTGCCAAACTGGTCGACAATGAAGTGCTCTGCATTGATTCCCTTGATTTCGGATCGCCGAGTACGAAAGAGTTCGAGGCCATGTTCTCAGCACTTGGCATCAACCGAACCTGCCTTGTTGCCTTGCGGCCAGAGCAGCGAAATGCAGCACTATCAGCTCGCAACATCGATGACGCCGACACCGTTCGTGTCGATCAGCTCAACGTATTTGAACTGCTGAACCATCGATTCCTGGTGATTGACAAGGCTTCATTGCAGTCGTTTCTCGATGGCAGTGCCTGGCCGAACTCCGGTGATGACAAGGAGGCAGCCTGATGGAAGCGACAACCGTCATTCGAAAGCCGATCGTGACTGAAAAGTCCACATGGTGCTCAAGCATGCAGAATCGCTATTGCTTTGAGATTGATCGTCTGGCAACCAAGCCGGATGTGAAGCAGGCCGTGGAAGAGCTCTTTGGAGTTCGCGTGCTCGGTGTTGCCACCCAGACTCGGAAGGGTCAGATGCGGCGAAACAAATACGGCTACTGGAAGACCAAGGAACAGAAGCGGGCCATCGTTAAGGTCCACCCCGAGGATCGGATCGAACTCTTCTGATGAACGAGGCTGCCCCGCTCAGTTGAGCGAATGGGCAATGAGAGGCGAATCAATGGCTATTCGAGTCTACAAGCCGACGACCCCTGGACGACGCAATGCGTCGGTGAATCTCCATGCCGAGGTCACCAAGAAGACGCCGGAGAAGTCCTTGTTGCGTCCGTTGAAGAAGAGTGGCGGTCGGAACCATCAGGGCAAGATCACCGTTCGTGGTCGTGGTGGTGGTCACAAGCGCCGCTACCGTGTGATTGATTTCAAGCGAACCAAGGATGGCATTGCTGGCACGGTGGTCGGAATCGAGTATGACCCAAACCGATCATGTCACATTGCACTGATCGAGTATGCCGATGGCGACCTTCGGTACATTCTGGCTCCCGTAGGCATGGAACCTGGCATGACCGTCATGAGTTCCGCCGACGCCATCGAGCCGGTTGCCGGGAATTGCATGCCGCTGGCTCATATCCCCACGGGACTGACGGTGCATGGCATCGAGTTCGAGCCTGGACGGGGTGCTGCACTCTGCCGCTCTGCGGGAACGGGCGCACGACTGACGAATAAAGAAGGTCGATATGCGACTTTGGTACTGCCTTCCGGCGAAATCCGGAAGGTGCTCATCCATTGTCGAGCCACCGTTGGTCAGGTCGGAAACACCGATCACCAGTTGGTGAAACTTGGCAAGGCGGGCCGCAATCGATGGCTGGGTCGCAAACCCAAGGTTCGCGGTATGGCCAAGAGCCACCATGAACACCCCCTCGGAGGTGGTGAAGGTCGCTCAAAGGGTGGTCGTACACCTGCGAGTGCAAGTGGCACGAAATCCAAGGGCGGACGCACGAGACGTCGAGGACTTTCCTCCGACAGCCTTATTCTGCGTCGGCGCAAGAGCAAACGATACGGACAGTTGAAACTCTGACGAGTAGTGAAGTAAGGAATGCCGGCATCGCCGGCCCCGGAGATCCCATGGGACGATCACTGAAAAAAGGCCCGTTTGTAAACGAGAAGCTGTACCGCAAGGTCATGGCTCAGAATGAAGCCGGCACATCGCGCCGTCCGATCCGCACGTGGGCACGAGCCTGCACGATCGTGCCGGAGTTCGTCGGTCATACGTTCCAGGTTCATAACGGACGGACATTCGTCGACGTGTTTGTGACCGAGGACATGGTTGGTCACAAGTTGGGTGAGTTTTCGATCACTCGGCTCTTCCGTGGCCATACGAACA
>JAQWRC010000317.1 GCA_029243925.1 Phycisphaerales bacterium | reverse complement strand
ATTGAAACCAGCAAGTCGCCGGCCGAACTGCTTTCGATGTGCTTGCTCGTGGAGCGGGGAATGGGACGCGTTCGGGAACCCGACGGTGGGTGCGTCCCTCGCCGACTGGATGTTGACGTGCTGCTTCTCGAGGATCTTGTCCACCGTGATGGCGAGATCACGGTGCCACACCCACGCATGCATGAGCGGGCATTTGTGCTGGTGCCCATGGTCGAACTTGCAGCCGACGTTGTCCATCCGGTATTGAATCGGAGCATGCACGATTTGCTGCAGGCCGAGATTGAAATGCATGGTCCGGTGGAAGATCGTTGTGCTATCCTCAAACCTGGTTCGCTTCTGGATGATGGTCCTGCAGCGGGGCCAGCCGGTCTGACGACGATTTGAAAAGGAAACAGATCCAATGATGAAGTGCACGCCGTTTCTGCCTGTCCTTGCTCTGGCCATGGTGCCTTCAGTGGTGTTGGCGAGCGAGGATGACTCGAATGCCATCGATGCTGCCGTTGCAAAGGTGACCTCTGCATACCGAACCAAGGCAGCGATGACCGTTGGCACGACGCTCACGCTCGTGCTCGATACCGAGAAGATCAGCGAGACGTTTTCGACGCGTTTCGATTCGGACGGCGGCGTGGAGATTACGACTCCAAACTTCAACTGCATCTCCGATGACGGGTATGTCTACGTGACCATCAGCGGCCTTGATACCGTTGTGCTTCGCCGCCCGGTGGGTGAAGGGCCGACGAAGACCATGGCTGATATTTTCAGAACCGATGAAGTCGTCCCTTGGGATGTCGCCTTGCGTCTGCAGAAGGAGCCTGGCGACTGGATTTCTCGAATGACATTCGGATTGATGCCCGAATCTTCCTTTACCGGTGTCAGTTCTGGTGTCATGCCGGGTGATGATGCGCCTGCGATGGTGCTTGAGATCACCAGCAGCAGGGGAGCAGGGCAACTCTACGCCGATCCGAATTCGGGTGAGATTCATGCTCTGGTTGCGTTGATTTCAAATCCGGCGGGGCCGGAGGAGATTCAAACGAAGTTGAACATCCAGATCGACACGAAGATGGTGGATGTCCTCGAGCCGCCGATCTCCTTCGATGCGAAGGGGCGCAAAGTGGTCGAGTCGATCGAGGACATGCTGCCCAAGGAGCCCGAGCCGGCGCCGGTCGAGGGTATCGCGCCGGACTTCACCGCCGAACAGCTTGATGGAGGCGATGTGACCTTGTCGGAGCTTCGCGGGAAAATTGTCGTTCTCGATTTCTGGGCGACATGGTGTGGACCCTGTCGCAAGGGCTTGCCGCTTATCCAGCAATTCGCTGACTGGGCGAAGGAACATCATCCTCAAGACATCGTTGTCTACGCGGTCAATGTATGGGAGCGTGGCAGCGACGCATCGGTCATCGTGCAGAAGGTCCAGCAGTTCTGGGAAAGCAACAAGTTCACGATGCCGACTCTGATCTCATATGGGAACGCGTTGACGAATGAGTACAAAGTCAGCGGCATACCCGTGACCGTCATGATCGGTCGCAATGGCAACATGGTCGCCAAGCATCGTGGATACACAGCCTCGCTCTTTGACGACTTGAAGGCCGAGGCTGAGCGCCTGTTGGCGACCGAACAGTGATTTCGCTTGCCCTGTCGGTTTCGCTGGCGATCATTTCAGTGCCGGATCCGCTTGCTGCGGAGGCATTTGACCAGGTGATCCAGACGGTACGCAATGCGGCGCCTGTTCGGGTTGAATCAACGTTGCAGCTTGAGTCGCGTATCGGCAAAACCATCGAGTCCAGCGATGTGCACAAATCGGTCTATGTGCTTGATGCGCCTGAGCGGGGATTGATCCGTTCCGGTGATTGGCGTTGGCGTGCAAGTGAAGGCGAGCTGATCATCACCCATGCGCATGACGACTCGGCCTATGTCCGTCACGAACATGAGGGGACGCCCCTGGAAGGGTTGCGGGCCATGGTCCTCTCGATGCCTGATCCGTACCTTGCGATTGCGATGGGAAGTGCCCAGCGGGATGAGGTGTGCATGCAACTTCATGACCAGCCTCTTGGGCTTGAGCCATCGGCCATTGACGCAGACGGGCGTCGCGTGCGACTTCAAGGAGACGGGGCGTCGATGACGTTGGAGTTGGATGCGGTGGGACGACCCGAGCGGGGCATTCTGGATCTCGAGGGAACGGTCGGGTTGCCTGAGGGCGTGCGGATCAGATGGACTTGGACCTGGTCGCATGCATCACTGAGCAGCGAGGAACTGGAGGCGGCGATGCTGTTTGAGCGTCGGAACCGCAAGCGGGTCGATAGCCCATTGTCGCTTCGAGTTGGGAGTTCAGATGGAGCTCAGGAGCACGAGGATTCATCATCCGCGAGCGAGGGCGGTCAGTGAACGAGCCAGTCGTTCGACGATTCGTTCCTGCATGCGTTTGGCATGGGATGCCGATGGGCTGCCGTGGTTGACGATGATGCTGAACGCCAGCCGCCTTCCATCAGGAGCGAAGACAAACCCGCTGAGGCTGCAGACGCCATTGAGGTAGCCGGACTTCGCCAGTACGGTCGTTCC
>JAQWRC010000311.1 GCA_029243925.1 Phycisphaerales bacterium | reverse complement strand
CTCGTGCCATGCTTCTGGATCAGCGTTACTACCCCACGTATGAAGATCCTGATGGCATGCTCCAGCTCATGCGTGATTCTCTCCAGAATGGCGCTGTGCTGTCCAGCAACAGTTGGGGGCCATCGCCGGTACCTCTGGGGTATGACCTTGATACACGGTTGGTCGACATCGGGGTTCGTGATGCAGATTCCGAGTTGTATGGCAATCAGCCTCTTGGCTTTGTGCTTTCGATCATGAATGGTTCCGGAGGTTCACAAACACAGGGCACGCCGGATGAAGCACTGAACATCGTGAGTGTCGGTGCAACGCAGTTTCGGACTGCAGGCGGCTCTTTGCCGAACTCCCACGACGACATTGCATCGGTTTCTGCGCATGGGCCATGTTTGGATGGCCGCCTTCTGCCAGATCTCGTTGCGCCTGGGTGCTATGTGCTGTCGACCTACGATCCTGTCAACTGGGCCTATTCCTGCGGCACATCCATGGCCGCGCCACAGGTGGCCGGTGCGATCGGATTGTTTGTGCAGCACTACAAGGAGGCCATCAGCATTGGTCGGGATCCATCCCCGGCAATGGCGAAGGCAGCTGTATTGGTTGCTGCAAAGGATCTCTATGGCAACGATGACGCTGACGGTTGGTCGTTGGGGCACGTTCCGGATTCCAAGCAGGGTTGGGGGCGATTGCAGTTGCCCGAGTTGATCAATCCGGAGCCCGGGAGCATGCGGTATGTCGATCAGACAGTGGTATTCGGGGAAACAGGTGAGGCCTGGACGGTCAACGTAACGCCTGCAGATCCTTCCAAGCCCATGCGTGTGATGCTTGTCTGGACGACGGCGGCAGGGCATGGCCTTGGAGGAACGACGCCAGCATGGTCGAATGATCTCGATCTCGTGGTTGAATCGAATGGGCAGAGTTATGTCGGCAATGCGTTCCATCCCACGACCGGTTGGTCGGTTGCGGGAGGAGATCGTGATGCGATGAACAATGCCGAGGGTGTCTTTCTCGGGCCGAGTGCTCCGGCTGCGGCGACCATCCGCGTTGAGGCGGCGGCCATAGTTGCCGATGGCATTCCAAGCTACGGTGATGCAACGGATCAGGATTTTGCACTCGTGTGTTGGAACTGCGAAGCGGATCCATTCACAGTGGAGTTGGATCCGCCGTGGCAGGATGGTTGCGCTCCGAGCACGATCATGGCCACGGTCGAAGTCAATGAAACCGGCGGCGGCAGTTTGCCCGTCACGCTTGAAGTCTCTGGCGATCCCGGGATCGAGTTCAAGTTGGCGGATGCAGTGGTTGTCCCCCCGGCAACGACGAACCTCATGATCACAGTGCCATTTGGTGCAGAGGGCGTTTACAACTTCGCGGTGATCGGTACATCCAGTTCCTTCGAGCAAACTGCAAATGGACAGGTGGTTGTGGAGCAGGATTCCCCCGTGCCGCCGGAGTTGTTGGAGCCCCAGGATGGCGATGGACATGTTTCGACATTGCCGACGCTGACCTGGGCTGAAGTGTCCGGTGCAAGTTCCTATTCGGTGGAACTCTCCGAGGATGCCGGCTTTGCCGACGTGTTCTACGCAGCAACGGAGTCAGGCGTCAGCCATACCGTCCTTCGCCATCTTGCTTTCGGAAGCACATTCTACTGGCGAGTACGTTCACTGAATGCTTGTGGTGAAGGGAGTTGGTCCCCGGCATCGACGTTCACGACCGCAGAGGGTGTGGTCGTGCTCTTTGTCGACGACGACGATGACACTCCTGACGTCTCGGGTATGTATACGGAGATTCTCGATTCACTCGGAGTGACGTATGACGTTTGGAATACAAACAACTCTGACTTTGAACCCGATTTCATGACTCTGAGCGAATACGACCTCGTCATCTGGGCGAGCGGGCATGAATGGGGTGGTGGTGCAGGGCCTGGTGAAGCAGGTGAAGCTGCACTTGCAACGTGGCTTGATTCCGGAGGCACCTTGCTTCTTTCGAGCCAAGATTACCTCTATGACCACGGCTTGACTGCATTTGGTTCTGACTATCTCGGTGTGGGGTCGTACGACAGCGATGTTGAGCAGCCGGGCATTGTCGGCGTATCGCCGCCATTTGACGTGATCCCAAGCATGACCCTGTCGTACCCATTTTCGGATTATTCAGACAAACTTGAACCGAGTGGCGTTGCGGATGTGGCTATTGAAGGCACGAACGGTACGGCGGGTGTGATGATCGATCAGGGAACATGGCGAACGGCCTTTCTGGCGTTTCCAGTCGAGGCGATCGAGGACGTTGAGCAACGCCGTCAGTTGCTCAGTGTCATGATCAACTGGGTGCCGCAGCCCATTGAGTGCCCCGCCGACATTACTGGTGACGGAACCGTGGATGTCCAGGATCTGCTGGTGGTGTTGTCCGACTGGGGCGGCTCTGGCTCTGCGGACATCACTGGTGATGGCATCGTGGATGTCATGGATCTGCTGGGCGTGGTTGCCGAGTGGGGCAGCTGTCCCTGAGGCATACAAAGCCGAATCTGGCCCATTTGGGCGACAAGGTCCGGAAACTCTGAAAAGTTCCAAGGTGTCGTGGGTTCCTTCTAGCAGTGTCTCGCTGATGTGAGGCGCACGGATTGCGCCATGTCGCGTCCGGTAACTCCCCAGAGACCTCCATGACTGGGGCAACTGCAGATGGGGCCGACCGTTGTTCGATGGATCAGGTCGGAGCGAGACAATCACGGTGTCAGGAGCGTGTCCTGAGCAGGATTGTCTGAAGATGAAGACCCCTTGCTGGTTCAAGCAATGACGATGAACCGGCACAAGCGAAGGAGCATACAGGTGGATACCGAGATGATGACTGAACGACTGTTCCCACTCCTGATCACTGGTGATCGAACTGCAACTCGCAGTGTCGTTGAATCGATGATTCAGGAAGGTGTAACCCCCGAGCAACTCACACACGATGCATATTGGCCTCTGCTTGAGATGATCAATACGTTGTATCGCAATGACCAGTTGACGAATCTGGCTCATCATTACGCAACTCGACTGCTGCGTAATCTCGTTGACCAGGCGCAAGCCAGGTATACGATGCAGCCGCGACGAAACAAACGAATCATGCTGTTCTGCGGTGCAACGGAAGTGGATGACTTGGCTGCCCAGATCGTGGCGGACCTGGCTGAAGCGGATGGCTATGACATGGCCTTCGGTGGCGGCGGAATTTCCTGGGATGAGATCCTTCAGGAAACCAGCGAAAGCAAGCCCGATACGTTGCTTCTGTTCTCCTCATCCGCGCAGGACGCACCGCACATACGCGTCCTGATCGACACGGTGCGTGACATTGGTGCCTGCCCCGACATGCAGATCGTCGTTGGCGGCGGCATCTTCAATCGTGCAGAAGGTCTGGCCGAAGAAATCGGTGCCGATCTGTGGGCGACGACGCCTTCTGAACTGATCCACCGGATCAATACAGAGCCGGAGCGACGTGCGACGGCAGAGCAGCGTACGGTCGGCCAGAGTCGGGCGGCCTGAGTCGCTCCACCATTGGTATGAACCTCACATCACGGGCCCTTGCGGGGCCCGTGATGTTGTTTTTGAAGGAGTTGTGTGAAAGCTGGAACTCCTGTCGGGTATCATGGTCCAACCTGAATGGGTGGCTCTATTGTTGAAGTGGAGGAGTACGAATGAAATCTATACAGACGCGTTGCTCATGGTTCATCATCCTGATTGGAATGCTGCTGCCGTTCATTGGCGGCCATGAAGCACAGGCGCAGCGTGGAGGATTCCCGTTTCTCGTCCAGCCTATGAGCATTGAGAGCCTTCGGGACATGACCGATTCGCTTGAGCTGTCGCGACAGCAGCAGGCGGCCATCATGCCCCTCTACGAATCCTATATGAGTCAGTTCGAGCAGCTTCAGGATCGCGAAATTGCGGATCTCGTCGACCAGGGCATCACCATGGGGCAGAAGGTCTGGTCCTTCGGCGGCGGTCAGATTTCGATCCCGCCTCGCAAGGAGCTCGAGGATATCGTTGAGCTGGCTTTGGAGATCTACGTGAAGATCAATCGCATTGATGCGAGTTTCTTCGATGGAGTCAAACTGACATTGAAGCTTGAAGACCAGCTTCCGATGCTGGAGCGATACCAGCGTCAGCGTACGCTTGGCAACTACATCATGCCGCACTTCATGCTGGCCA
>JAQWRC010000299.1 GCA_029243925.1 Phycisphaerales bacterium | reverse complement strand
CGCACACACAGAATGTTCCCGTCACCATGTCGATCCAGTTCTGAGCCGACTCATCCAAGCCGCTCGTATCCGTGCAGGGAAAGGCGTTGTAGTTCGGATCTGGCGATGAGAGGCAGGGCGAGCCGGGTTGATTGTGAGCGTCGATTCTGTACCCAACTGTGTACGTGTGACTGCCGTTGTCATCAATGTAGATCTGCTCGGGATCATCTGGATCAACGGTAAACAGCACGATCGTTCCAGTTGTGCCTGGTGGCATGACCAAATGTGGCAGCAGTTCACCATCTGAAGACCACTGTGAAACCAGTGAGCCGGAATCTGGCGTTCCAGAATAGATTCGCACAGTCCACTCCGTCGTCGTTTGAACAACAGCGTTGCTTGTTGCGAACATCATTTCAACAGAATCGAGTTTGAGCGGAAACTTGTCCGCAGCCACCTGATAAGACGCTGCCGCTGATTCACCTTGGGCAAATCCCGCCTGCAACACGTACTCTCCAGGGCCCCAATCTGAATCAGTGTGGGCATACATTTCCGATGGACATGCACCACGGATCAAAGTGCCGACCTGCTCAACCTCGGCCCCACCGGGCAACTGGGCCCTGAGCAGTGATGGTCGCAAGATGATCCGCTGCACGTGGATCGAATCCAGACTCGCGGTTATCGGGGCACGCAATCCCTCCTGCGCTGCGGCGAACGTGGCGCAGACTGCAAGCACAAACATGGATGTCACTCGGTGCAACATGGTTGGAGTGGCCCTTCCTATACATTCATTGTGCTGGCGAGCGGTCCGAAGTCAATCACCGATTCCATGACGGAAGTGCGATTTCGGCCCCTCAGGGTGACTGCACGCGATTCTGCCCACCTCAGGCTCGATTGAAGCATCATTCGCACCACGATTGTGGGGCTCCCGAAGCAGAAGAGACAGAAGAAATGCCCCCAACATGCATACTGGGAGCAGCAGAAAGGCCTGCTTGAACTCCCCAGAAGTGAACTCATCATTGGCGCCGCTGCCACGCGTGGACTGATCCAGCAGCATGCCGACAACCCATTGGCCAATGCCAGCAAACACCATCTGCGTCAGATTGACGAAGGTCAGTGCTGTCCCACGCGCGTAGCAGGGATTCTGCTCCATCGCCAAGGGGAATGCCACGACGAGAATACTCACCACCATTCCGATCACCGCGAGATTGATCATCAGCAACCACGTGACACCTGACGGCAGTAGGAGCAATGAACTGGTTGAAATGACTCCAACGGCTGATCCGAGCACCAGGAAAAGTGTGCGCCGGCCTGTCATATCTGAAAGCCAACCAACAAGTGGGCCACCGGCGGCCAAACCAAGAAAGATGAGCGATACGTACGGACCACTCTCATCATCACTGATGTGGAGCACGGTGTTGAGATAGCGGAACCCCCACAACGCGGCAAACGTGCCCACCGGCAGATAGACGAGTCCAGTGATGAGCCCCAGCAACAACGTCTGCCGATTGGTCAGAACCTGTTTCAGACACGCCACAATGCCGGGGTGCTTGCCATGTGACGCAGACTCGCTGATGCGTTGTTTAAACCACTGTGGCCGATTGGGGACCATGATGATCAGGAGCAACGCAAGCACGACGCCAGCGCCAGCAAACCCATACATCACATGTTGCCAACTCGTCTGCTGAAGCAGAAACTCCAGCATCGATTCTCCGGTAATCGCACCAAGCATGCCGAGCGTCACCGTGAGACCTGAAATCATCGCCACTCGTCGCCCTGGGAACCAGATGGTCGCAATGTAGACGGTGCCCACATACGCAAATGCGGATCCGAAGCCCATGAGGAATCGGCCCGCTCCAAGGCCGGTCAGTGTCGTGCCCGCGGCGAAGGTCAGCGCACCAACGGAACAGACCAACGCCGCAATCGCCAGTGGACCACGGGCGCCGAGCTTGTCCAACAGCACGCCGACAATGATCTGCATCGGACCGTAGGCGTAGTAATAAAATCCCATGCTCAAGCCGATTTCACCCGGCGAAACGCCCAGCTCCTGCTGCAAGGGCTTCTCAATCACCGCAGGAAGGACACGAATCATGAACTCATACAGAAAGAACAGGCCCGGGATCGACCAGACAATCCAAGCTCGTGCACGACCCTCGGGATAGTGCACGTGTGGATCCAGGGTGTGAGATGAAAGTCCGCTCATGATTGGCTGCAGGGAGTGTAGCGAGCCAATCGTGGCCCCTCCTCGCCTGCTGGCTACAGTAGCCAATATGGACAGCGGCGACCGACCTTCCAGACGTGACTTCTTTCGCATTCGCAGCCGGGTGATGAAGCGATTGGCAGATCGTGCCATCGACGCCACCAGCGGCGTGCAACCGCCACACATACCGACATCACTTCGGCTGCTCCAGCGGCCGCCCGGCGCCGTAGCCGAGGGGCAGTTCCTTTCGGCATGCACGCGATGCGGCGACTGCATCGACGTCTGCCCTCCGCGGGCCATTCGCCCCGCTCCAGAAGCCGCTGGCGAAGCTCGACAAGGCACTCCGATGATTGATGCTCTGCGATCGCCATGTGTGATGTGCAGCGAGCTGCCCTGCATCGATGCCTGCGAACCTGGAGTGCTTCGTCATGAGCTTCCCGTCACGATGGCGCATGCGTCGATCGATCGTGAGGCCTGCCTGCCTTGGCAAGGACACGCCTGCACCCTCTGCGTAGACCACTGCCCGGTAGAAGGCGCCATGAGCATGGTCGAAGAAGATGGCCGAACCGGTCCCGTGATCGAACCTGGAACATGCACCGGCTGTGGCGTGTGCGTCAGCGTCTGTCCGGCGCCACGAAATGCAGTCCGCCATCGTCCCGTCGAAGAACGACCATTTGCTGCTCTGTAGTTGGTGGGTACGACTCAGCTGCCCAGCATGTCATGCAGCAGCCCATCGCGCACGCCATGATGCGTCACACAACAGCCCGATACGACTCCCAGTCGATCCAACACCGCCTGCATGATGAAACCGCCCGCGGGAAGGATGGCGGCTCGATCGCGATCCAAGCACGACGCAGCGACTCGATCTTCCAAGTTCAACTGACGCAAATGAGCGACCAGCTCCCGAAGACGATCCGTTCCCAATCCGGTAAATGCCCAATCCCCTGTAGGAAGAACGACATCCGTTCCTGCTGACAACCCGACACCGCGGCGGTCAAGAGCGACCATGGCCGTCGATGTGCCACCAACCGCCCACGCATACGGTGCCTCCGTTGGTCGGGGCAGCGCTGCGTGCATGACCCCAGTCACATGCTCGGCGAATGCGCTCCATGACGCCTCCTCGATGCAATCACCAAGCGAGAACTGTGCTGTCATGCTCAGAGCCCCCAAGGGCATGGAAACTACGTCGTCAATTCCAACCCCGCTGGCAAACAGACATTCCGTGCTCCCCCCGCCGACATCGAGCATG
>JAQWRC010000292.1 GCA_029243925.1 Phycisphaerales bacterium | reverse complement strand
TTTGAGACAATCCCAACTGTTTGGCCACGCCCTGCACCGCAATGCCTCGGTCAGCCATCGGATGCAGCACCTGCAACCGACCATCATCACCAACATGCACTGCCACTTGACGAGCCTTCCAAAATCGCTCGCGAACAAGGTGCTCCGCCTGCACGCGTGCGGCGTCATCACCGCCGAGATGCATGCGAAAGGCCATGTCGAGCATCGCCTGCTCAGGTGGATCCTGCGTGCTGTCCCACGTCGCCTGCTTGCCATCGAGCAATTCCATCTCGACCTGCACGATTCCATCGACTGTGCGGAGCGACACGAACAACTCGCCGAGCAGCGCCGCTCCCAGCGGCCGTGAAGCATGAATGGAGGATCCCCCACGACCAAGTACGACAGCCCCGTCGGCGGCAATGATGGTATTCGTCCGATCAAGATCATGGAGCAGCTTCGAAGCGCCGGCAAGACCTGCCGACGTGGCGAATACGATCGTGCACCCGGTGCGGTCGAGCAATCGCAACGCTCCACGCAATGCCGGCGCATTGACTTCAAGCCCATCGACATCCACCACGATCATCGACAGTGGAACGGCAGGGCCTGAAATCTCCTCGTCATCCTCGGCCCTGGATTCGCCATGCAACACCGAAGCGAGTGCGCCTTCCAAAACCGGTTGGCGAAATACATATCCCGATTCCAACACGCGGGCCGGGTACGCCCGCTGCCCGCCAAGAAGATGCTTTGCCAGCCCACCCACTGCCAGTCGAAGCAGTGCGCCAGGCACCGGAAACAACGCCGGACGCCTCAATGCACGACCCAAGGTACGCGTGAACTCACGATTCGTCACAGACGTTGGCGCCGTCAGGTTGTACGCCCCTTCCGCATCATCGAGTTCAAGAAGATGGTCGACGATGCCCAGCACATCCGTCCAGGCAATCCATGACATGTACTGGCGCCCAGATCCAAGTCGACCGCCCAATCCCTTGCGGAAGATTGGCAGCATCTTTCTCAATGCTCCGCCTGAACCATCAAGCACAATGCCGAATCGGAGACGAGCGACACGGCACAGCCCTTCGGCGCGAATGGCCTGGTTCTCCCAATCAAGACACAACGCAGCCAGATCATCGGTGCCCGCCGGCGCAAACTCGTCGACCAGCGCGTTCCCGGTATCTCCGTAATACCCCACCGCCGATGCAGAGAGGAAGACCTTGGGACGCTGCTGGGCACGATCGATGGCGCGGACCACCTGATAGACACCATCCACACGACTGGACCGCAACTCCATTTTGCGCCGCTTGCTCCACCGCTTGTCGGCAATTCCGGCGCCACCAAGCATGATGATTGCATCCTGCGCTTCAACGGCAGCCTGCCATGGGCCAGGTACCGCCGTATCCCCCTCGACGACGGGTACGCCAACATGCCCGAGGGCGGACATGAGCCGCCTTGCTCGGGATGCATTTCGGGACAACAAGGTGACTTCATCACCGCAGGACAAACGGTGCAGCAGCAGCCGTCGCCCTATGGTGCCAGTCGCTCCAATCATGAGAATGCGCATGGGTCTTCTCGTGCCTTCCCGCCCGAACAGCATGGCATTCTAGTCCCCCGCCCCGGTGCAAACATGGAGGGGGTCGGGGAATCAACCGATAAGAAATGGATGCACCCCTGCCTGCCACTCCTGCTGCTGGGTCTCATTGGCCCCAATCCCACCCCTGAATCACTGCAACGCACCGTGCGTCACTTTGATTTCGAGGAGGCCGCCGACCAGAGGCTGGAACTGCCGCGGGGATTCGACCGGGTCGTGCCCGAAGGAACCCGTGGACCTGCGGTCTTCGGCAATGCACGCCCCGCCTCCACATCAGCACGGACCGGCTCCTACGCCTTCCAGTTCAAACTCGATGGCCACTCCATGGCTGCCCGCAGCCGACCCGGAACGATTCCAGTCCGACCCGGAACAGATCTCACGATCTCCGGCTGGACCAGAACGGATGGACTGCGGCAGGCCTCGGTCCGACTGGCCGCATGGCTGGTTGATGAATCCGGTCGACGCGTCGGCCCCATCAACCATTCGGACATGCTCAGTGGCAATCACGATTGGACGGAATTGAACATCACCGTCGAAGGATGGAATCTGCACGGCGTCGAAGTGGTCACGGAGTTGCAAGTACTCCAACCGATCGACCAACCGCGGACGCAGGTGACGATTGCACCCGTTGCAGACATTGATGGCCATGTCTACTTCGATGACATCACGATTGTGCAACGACCAAGTGTTCGCATCAGCGATACGGATGCATGCGGCCTGCATCAATGGGGCACGAACCCAAGACTCACTCTGCACCTGTCGGATCCGGTTCCGGAACCCGTACTGTGGTCATTCGTTCTGGAGAATGCCAAGGGCGCCGTGATCCGTCGGGAAGCAGGTCGACTGCCCGAACGGAATCAGCACATTGATCTTGAACTCACATGCCCAACACGAGGCTGGTACCGCGCCACCGTGTCGGCAATGACTCCCGGTGGGTTGGAAGCTCGAGACACATTGGACTTCGTCATCCTCGATGATCAGAAGACCCGCATGCACGACAAAGGCATGCTCCATTGTGCTGCACTGCCGACGGATGAGGACATGCGCCTCGCCACCGCCATCGGCGTGCGCGAAATCAGCGTCCCGGTCATCATGCCCGACGGCCAGAGCATTCTCGACAATGAGCATGTGCGGAATCGACTCGATCTGCATCTCGATCGCGGCGGAACACTCGAGTTCCACCTTGATCGCCTTCCAACGAAGTGGCATGAGCCAATGGCTCTCGACGAACATCAGATTGCCGACTTCATCGAACAAGGCGACGGCACATGGGGCCCATTCGTCGACGCCATCGCACTTCGGTGGGGTCCGGCAGCCGCCACATGGCGGCTTGGTGGTGATGCTGACGCCGCTGCGGCACAACGACTTCATGACCGACTGGCCCCGATCGTGGCACGTCCAGAGGTGCGGTCAGGCACCGAGGAACCCATGTCACTTCCGGACGCCATCTCGACTGGATCACCCATTCAGCTGCAGCCACCATGGTCGGTCGATGCTCGAGGCCGAACTCGACCCACAAGACAGTTTCCCGCAATGCATACGTTGATGCACGCATATGCAGATCGATCATTCGGTGGCGCAATCCACATCGCTCCTGGAACGGAAGGCCTGCTGCTCACTGGGCATGACGGGCGAACCGACGCCCTTCTGGTACGACGAGCCGATGGCGCAGCAGATACGAACGCCCTCGCATTTGGCGGGCAGGGACGACGCATCGATCTCGATGGGAACGCCTGGCAACTGCATGCAGATGATGAGATTCAGGGCTGGAGCGGCGCAGACACCCCATTCATCATTGAAGAAGTCGATGGCAACATGATTCGCTTTCAGCGTGACCTGCTCATGCAGCCCGATACGCTGGCAGCACGTCCCCGACGCCATCACCACCAGTTGCAGGTGACGAATCCCTGGCCCGTGACACTGCGCGGAACACTGCACTTCCCCACCAATCAACGAATGCAGATTGAACCTGCAAGCATCGCGATTGAACTGCAACCTGGCGCACAACGATCCCTGGACGTGGACGTCATCGTCACCGGCCCGCTGACGCTTGGAGCAAGGGCGATCAACACGATGTTCGAAATGAACGCTCCCGAGCCAATGACGCTGCCCATGCAGTGCTGGCTGGATGTTGGGCTGCCCGGCATGGGGATCGATGTCACAACGAACGTGGAATCAAATGGAACGTTGGATGTTGCGATTCACGTGCACAATCACAGCGACTCCGCAAGACGACTTGATGTTCGGCTGGTTGGTGATGGGCTGGGCACGCTCCCGAGCGAACGCATCACCGTGGAAGCCAAGGCGCTGGGTGGACACCGATTTCTCGTGCATGTCGACGACCCGGATCTTCACGGACAACTGGTCCACGTACAAATTGCAGAAGCAGACCAAGCCGGACGCGTCATCGCTGCAGTACGCCTGCCTTCACCAACCGCCGAGTTGGTGAATGCCGAAACTGCCGACACACACTGATACTCCAGACGAGTTCAATTCCAGTGCGAGCCGTGATCAAGATCATCACGACGCTGCTGAAATGCCTGACCGAGCATGCGATCCAAGCGGAGCAGTTCTATCCGGATGATGTCCGAACGCCGGGTGATCTCCGGTTCCGAAAGCAATCGGTATCGCAACTCTTCATCCTGCACCAACGTGCTTCCGATGAGCTCCAGCAAGGCGTGCGTCGTAACATCCTCACGCTCAAACCACTGCACGATGCTCTCAACCGGACGCATGGCCGACAAATGTTCACCCGCCAGCAACTGATACAGCTCATCGCGTACTTCGGGCATCGTCGGTGGCTCTTCATCCAGCGATTCCAAAGGCGTCAATTTGGCTTCACACCAATTGCGGTCGCCCTCTGGATCAAAGAGTTCCTTGATCGTTGCGCGACAGACGCCATGGAGCAGAACCTCGTACCCGCCGGGGACCGATTCATGATGCGCCACCTGCCCAAGACACACGACCGGCCGAATAGCCGTAATCGGCTCGCTACCGGTCTGCACCGGGTCATGCATCGCAACGGCGATTTGACCTGAGCCATCGAGCGCGGCATCGATCATTGCTCGATAGCGAGGCTCGATCACCTGCAATGGCTGCACCGCATGCGGAAGCAATACCGCGCCAGGCAGTGGAAAGAGCGGAAATCGATGCTTGAAGTTGACTCGAATCGAGGTCATGGTCGGCTGCTCATTCGAAGTCTGCCATGAAATCGGGAGGGGTCAACCAAAATGGCCGTTGGCGCGTGCAGAGACCATATACGCCTGCAAACTTCGCCCAGGACACGCTGTGGGGGCGAGTTCC
>JAQWRC010000264.1 GCA_029243925.1 Phycisphaerales bacterium | reverse complement strand
GTGTCGACGAGGCCTTCGATCAGCGCCTGCACTCTTTCCTGCCGTGTGCCCTTTGCTTCCATGAAGCCCGGGTGTTTTCGTGCGAGAGATGTGATCTTCTCATCGACTCTTTTGCGATACGGTTCGTCGGTCGATCGAACGCCGTCATCCATCAAGGGAAGATCCGCACTGATTCGAACCAGAACGACAACATCGATCACTGCGAGTGCCTTGCGGGTCTCACTTTCCAGTCGCTCGATCCATTCAGTCGTAAAGGCTTCGTTCGCCAGGTCACGTGCGACGTATGCGTGGGCGAGTGCGTCGAGTGCGCATCTGTCATAGATCACGTTTTCCTGACCTCGTACCGCGGCCAGTCGCCTCTGATTGTGTTCGATCAGAGCAAGTTCATGCTCTGGTTTCATCGTGTCCGCCCCGGAGATGAGGTTCAGTTGCGAACGGAGCACGCGAAAGGGTTCTGGTTCAACCCGTGAAGAAGGAAGCCTTTCAGCAAGATCTGCTGCCAGGGTGCTTTTGCCGGTTGATTGTGCGCCAACGAGTACAAGTCGCATAGTTCGGATGCTATCTGAAAAAAAAGGCCACGAACCCTGTCAGAACCCGAACATCCTCTCGTCTCATTCGTGGAATAAAGAGATCCTCGCAGGAGAGCATGACATGAGATTGAATAAAAGCACCCAGATCCTCGGTACAGAAACGCATCAGCACACTCAGCTTGATGGCCACCCCGTGGTTTCTCGAGCCCGAGAAGCCTATCGGAATGATCAGATCGGTGTTTCTCCTTCCATGGGAGACCAGGCAACATCCTGTCGAGGTCGGATTACCTATTCAACCGGTTTGATTGGTGACGCCCGGGCTCATGGGGTTTCCGAGGCTGACGTTCTTGCTGTTCTTGGAAGTGGTCGTCGTGAAAGGCGCTGGGATGGCTGTCTGATCGTCAGGGATTGGTTTTTAGGCCTGGAAGTCCAGTTGGATCCAAGCGGACAACACGGAATGAGACTTCGGCGGGTCGGTTGACTCACTCCAGCTCAAAGCAACAAGGGATCGTTTTATTGACGCGTTCCAAGCCAGAAAAAGGCCGTCAGAGCTCCTTCTGGGTGTTTATGTGCCAAAGGTCAAACAACTTACGAATTCTTGTACTTTGTTGTTGCAGGAGACAGGTCCTCATGTAATCTACAAGTCGGAAAAGGTTTTGGCATCGGATTAGGGCCCGGTGCGAAATGAATATAAGAGGTAGGGACGCTGTCGCTTTTGAGCACAGCGCATTATTTAGGGATTAGGGAATTGAAAAAGCGAAATGTTGTTATCGCGCTGTCAGCGTTGTGCTGCAGCTCCATGATTCATGCTGATGTTGAAGATGTCACGCTCGCTCAGTTGGGCGCAGGCAGCTACCAGAGAGTCGCCGTCAAAGGTGCCAACAACTGGAACGCCACATCAGGTGATGAGATTTTCTATAACCTCCGCACGTTCGAACACGAGTGGGTCTTCAATGGCGGCGCGAATGAAGAAACTTCATTCATCACCCATTGTGTCGAGATCTACCAGGGCGTTTCTGTCGGCGCTGAGTACATGTACGAAGTCGTCGCCATCGAAAGCGTTCCAGAACGACCCAATGCCGGCTGGCCTGGCAACATGGGAGAGGAAAGAGCTCGCCTTCTTCGTGACCTTTACGCCGGATGGGCCAATCCCAACACCGGTGGTGTCAATGGCTCTGCCAGTGACAGGGATGCCATCGCAAGCGCCTTTCAGCTGATGGTCTGGGAGATCACACACGAAAACTTTGATGCCATCCTTGCCGAGGACATGGTCAGCCAGATCAGTTTCGACCTTGGCGCGATACAGCGTCAGTTTGATGGATCCGAGCAGGACATGGTCGGTGACTACATCACTCAGATGACGGCTTCGCTTTCTGACGGCCCTCTTGAGTTCGCCGATCTGGTCGGTTGGACTGAAGAAAGCGCCCAGGATCAGGCTCGTTTCGTGCCGGCTCCGGGTGTCCTGCTGGCTGTTGCTGGCGGATTGGCTGTCTTTGGAAGGCGACGTAGATCTTGATTCGACACGTTGCATCCTCTGATCCTCTGAGGATGTGACCCGCAACGAACAACAACCCCGAGAACAGAGCGGCAGCCCATGGTTGCCGTTCTGTTTTTTTCCAGGCTTCCAGGGTCCGACGTTTTCTGAGTTGTGGTTCGAGCACGCTCCTGGTGTGGACTCATCCAGTGCACTTCTCGCTCTTGAGAGAAGATGTGTCTTCAATGGAATCGATTCAGATTCCATGACCTCTGACTCCGATCATCTTGAAGCGCTGACTTCTGCCTCTCTGCAGACCTGGCCACAAGCAGCGCCCGCTTCAGCGTGTTCC
>JAQWRC010000251.1 GCA_029243925.1 Phycisphaerales bacterium | reverse complement strand
AGTTGCGCATCCCAAAGGGGCATGTTGCCTGGGCAGTTCATGCATTGAAGTGGAAGAAGGGCCGTGCCTCGATGCCGGAGGTGTGTGGGCTGGCGCCAATTCCAAGTGCAGCGATGTTCTGGCTGCGTTCTGCCCCAAGCCGCTTGCAGGCGACATGAACAAGGATGGAGCAGTGAATGTTGAAGACATGGCCATTCTCATGAATATCTGGGGCCGACGCGGCCCAGATGGGCGTTTGACGCCTCGCTGATTCAGTTGGATCCAGCCCACGGCGTGCCTGTAACGCCATACAATGCACCCTGTCTACGCATTCGGACATGTGTCCGGGACAGCGTATGTCAGGATGGACATCGTGAGCAGCCAGAACGCAACGCCAGCACAGGATGGAAGCCCAGTCGAACTGGATTCGGTGGCTATCCGTTTCTGTGGCGACTCCGGTGACGGGATGCAGCTGACCGGTGGGCAGTTCACGACGACCTCTGCGTTGTTCGGAAACGACTTCGCCACCTTCCCGGATTTTCCTGCCGAGATCCGTGCCCCTCGCGGAACGACCTTCGGCGTCTCGGGATTTCAGGTCCAGTTTGCTGATCACCATATCCACACGCCCGGCGATGTCGTCAACGCGATGGTGGCCATGAATCCAGCTGCATTCAAGATGAACATCGCTGATGTCGAGCCTGGCGGCGTCGTCATCGTCAATGAAGACGAGTTCACAAAGGTCAATCTGAAAAAGGCGGGGTACACGGAGGGTGAAAATCCTCTTGATGATGAATCACTGGGAACCCGATTTCAGTTTCGTCCCATTCCGATCAGTCGCCTGACCCGGGAATCGCTTGCAGATTCCGAGATGGGGGCCAAGGATGTCGATCGGTGCCGGAACATGTACGCCCTCGGATTGATGTACTGGCTCTACGATCGTCCGCTTGAACAGACCATCGAGTACCTGGAGACCTACTTCGGCCAGAAGAAGGATCTACCGCGGGTTGCTGCAATCAACATCGCAGCACTTAAGGCCGGGTACTACTTCGGGGAAACCGCCGAGATCTTTCCGGTGCAGTATTGCGTCAGTCCAGCTCCGCTGTCGGCGGGGACCTATCGGAAGATCAGTGGTGCGGAAGCAACCGTATTGGGATTCGCAGCGGCGGCGCACAAATCCGGGACCGACATCCTGTATGCGGGCTACCCGATCACTCCCGCGTCCGAACTGCTTCATGGCCTGAGCAACCTCAAGCATCATGGCATTCGCACGTTTCAGGCAGAAGATGAAATCGCCGCCGTGTGCGCTGCGATCGGGGCCAGCTTCGCAGGTCAAATCGGGGTGACGGGGACATCGGGTCCGGGTCTTGCCTTGAAGGGCGAGGCGCTTGGTCTGGCGATCATGTTGGAGCTGCCATTGGTCGTGGTTGACGTGCAACGTGCAGGTCCAGCAACGGGAATGCCTACGAAAACGGAACAGGCGGATCTGCTGCAGGCCATGTTTGGCCGAAGCGGTGAGTCGCCATGTGTTGTCGTTGCTCCAAGTGGTCCTTCCGATTGTTTCGAGATGGTGATCGAAGCGGTGCGGCTGGCAACACACTGCATGTGTCCGGTGATTTTCCTTTCGGATGGCTCGATCGCCAATGGCGCAGAGCCCTGGAAGTTGCCCGACCTTGATGCCATCGAGCCGATTGAAGTCTCGCATCCCGTGGAAGCAGCAGCAGGCGACGAATCCTTCCGTCCATACCGACGTGACCCGGTGACATTGTCACGCCAGTGGGCCATCCCCGGCACACCCGGGCTTGAGCACCGTCTTGGCGGACTGGAGAAGGAGGACGTGACCGGCAACGTCTCCTACGACAGTGACAATCATGACCACATGGTTCGCACACGTGCTGAAAAAGTGCAACGTGCTGCGGACATCATTGAGCCACTTGAAGTCGACGATCCCGATGGCGCCGATGTACTGGTGCTTGGGTGGGGGAGCACTCGCGGCGCACTGCTTGCCGCGGTCGGCGAACTTCGTGAGGCGGGGTGCTCGGTTGCCATCAGCCACCTTCGGCATCTCAATCCATTTCCGTCGAATTTGAAGTCGATACTCGATTCATATGAAACGGTCATCGTGCCCGAGAACAACACCGGGCAGCTGGCCTTGTTGCTGCAGGGTCTGTTCCTGAAACCGATCGTCTCCGTTACGGAACTCAAGGGCCGTTCATTCCAGGTCCATGAGATTGGTGAACGAATACGTGAAGTCATCGAGGGGAGGGGTTCATGAGTGAAACGAATGGCGTTCCGCTGCCAACCCTGAAGGCGAAGGATTTTACGACGGATCAAGATGTCCGTTGGTGCCCCGGTTGCGGCGACTACGCCGTGCTGGCGGCGGTCCGGAAAACGCTGCCGACCCTCGGCAAAGCCAAGGAGGACTATGTCTTCATTTCGGGAATCGGATGCGCGGCTCGCTTCCCGTATTACATGGAGACCTACGGCCTGCACTCCATTCATGGACGTGCGCCGGCATTTGCCACCGGCATCAAGATTGCAAACCCCACACTTGACGTCTGGTTGGTGTCCGGTGACGGTGATTTGCTCTCCATCGGCGGCAATCACACGCTCCACATCATGCGTCGCAATGTCGATGTGAACATCATTCTGCTCAACAACAAGATCTACGGTCTGACGAAGGGGCAGTACTCGCCGACCAGTGAAACGGGCAAGGTCACGAAGTCGACGCCGGATGGGTCGATTGACTCGCCACTGAATCCACTGTCAGTGGCGTTGGGCGCCAACTCCACCTTCATTGCCCGTGGAATCGACATCGATGCGAAGCATCTGACGTCGCTCATGCAGCGTGGAGCAGCGCATCGTGGGTGCTCGTTCATCGAGGTCTACCAGGACTGCAACATCTTCAATCACAAGGCATGGTTCTACGCTTCCCAGAAGGAAAATCGCAGTGACAACACTGTGTCCTGCATCCATGGGGAGCCACTCATCTTCGGCGCGGAGAGCAACAAGGGCATCCGATTTCACGATGGAGCGCTTGAAGTCATCGAGTTGGGTGGCGACTTCACCGAGGATGACTGTATGAAGCACGATGAGCGGAATCGTCTGCAGGCCTGGATGTTGACACGTATGCGGTATCCGGAGTTCCCCGAGCCTCTGGGCGTGCTGTATTGCGACCCGGATGTCCCCGCCTATGACGCGCAGCTGGAGGCGCAGGTGGAAGCTGCCCGTGCACAGCGTGGATCACAGGATCTTGAAGCATTGGTTCGTGGCAAGGAGACTTGGGAGGTCTCCTGACCGACCAGTCCAATCCCCATGAGCACCGAACTCCACTATGACGTGATTGTCATCGGCGGCGGTCATGCAGGAACCGAAGCGGCGTGGGCCGCGGCTTCAGTGCTTCGATCGCAGGATGCGGGTCGGGTCGCGCTGGTCACGATGGACCCTTCACGAACGGGAACGATGAGTTGCAATCCTGCGATCGGCGGTCTGGCCAAGGGTCAGATTGCTCGTGAGATCGATGCCATGGGTGGGTTGATGGGTCGGGCAATCGATGCCACCGGGATCATGTTCAAGATGCTCAATACGTCCAAGGGCCCGGCGGTTCGTGGGCCACGTGCGCAGGCGGACAAGGAAGCCTATCGAGTGGAGGTGCAGCGGCTGATTTCCTGTGCCGCAAACATCGATGTGATCGCCGGCACGGTGGATGATCTGCTGATGGAACAGGGGCGGGCGGTTGGAGTCCTCCTTCCACCGGGAAGTGGAGTCGTGCACCCGCGTCCGGACCGCCACGATGATGTTGCAGGTGAGCAACCTCGCTCGATCTACGCTTCAACTCCGGCGTCCAAGGATGTGCACAGTGATGCGGTTCGTCTGCTTTCGTCCGCTGTCGTACTGACGACGGGGACGTTCATGCGATCATTGATGCATACGGGCGACCAGCAGACCAAAGGTGGCCGTGTCGACGAAGGGAGTGCCGATGGCATCAGCGGCACGTTGCAGCGGCTTGGCTTTGAACTTGGTCGACTCAAGACCGGGACACCGCCGCGTCTTCGCCGTGGCAGCATCGATTGGAACGGGCTTGAAGGTCAGCGTGGAGATGATCATCCGATCCCCTTCAGCGATCTGACTCCACAACATCTTCCTGGTGGTCGATTCCCGAGGCTCGAGCAAGTGGAATGTCGCATTACGCACACTACCGATGAGGCGCATGCACTGATTCGCGCCAATCTTGATCGTGCGCCCATGTACAGCGGCCAGGTCGATGCGGAAAGTGGCCCGAGGTACTGCCCCTCCATTGAAGACAAGGTGGTGCGGTTCCATGATCGTCCTTCCCATCACGTCTTCCTGGAACCCGAGACGCTGCACACTGAGGAGATCTACTGCAACGGCATTTCAACGTCACTGCCTGCTGATGTGCAGGATCGGCTCGTTCGAACGATGCCCGGTTGTGAGCACGCTGAAGTACTGCGATGGGGGTACGCCGTCGAATACGACATGGTTCGTCCGCACCAGATCGATGCAACCTGCATGACCAAGTTCTTCAGGGGTTTCTTTCTCGCGGGGCAAATCAACGGAACAAGTGGCTACGAAGAAGCGGGAGGGCAGGGTCTGATCGCCGGACTCAATGCTGCACGGTATGCACGTGGTGACGAACTGGTGCGACTT
>JAQWRC010000238.1 GCA_029243925.1 Phycisphaerales bacterium | reverse complement strand
TCACACTCTGGAGTCCTGTGAGATCGATCGCCATGGAACCAAGATCATGAGGCACATACATTGTTTCGACATCTTCCTGACTCATGACGGCATTGCGGGCATTCATCCACCGCTGGGCGATCACCAAATTCGGATTCTGTTGATAGGCCGCCAATAGGGCTTCAAATCGTCGCGCTTCCATACCCAGTGTCGTGTCAATGTCCGCCAAATAGCCTTTGGCCGCATTGATCGTTCTGGATGCATCGCCTGCCACAAGAGCACCGTCGAAGAACTCGTTGATCTTCACCATTGTCTCAGTTGCAGCAGCATCGCCCTGCTCCCACTGAACTTCATAGGTATCAATGAGGCTCGTAAGTTTCTTGTGGTGCTCACCGGCTGCTCGTATGAGCGTGTTCTGCTTGGTCTTGTTGGCACTCTGCGTCTCCTGCTGAGCCAACTGGAGATTGACCGTGTATTCCTCAAATGACTGTTGAATGTACCGCGGAGGCTCGAACTTCTGCACCATGCCCAGGTCGATGATCCGCAAACCGGAGCCCACCGCATTGAGCGTCTCTTGCGATTTCGCCTTGAGCAACGATCTGATTTCATCAGGAGCCATCGTCTCACGCAATTGGGACAGCGTATGTGCAGCTCCTACATGGACCACCGCACGCTGCAGGGACAACTGAACGAGTCGATCGGCTGCTCCTGACTCCAGATGCTCGACATACGAAAGCACATTGTCGACCTCATACTGAGCATCGACCAGAACATGAGCCAACTCGCCTCCACTGACAAGCACGGAATGATCACGGCCAGGCTTCAGGCCCTCATACGTCGCGTTCTGAATGGCTTCGCCTTCATTGACCGCGCCTTGAGTCGATGCGAGAAATTTCCGGCCATCCGTCTGCGTGTACGTCTCCGTACTGACAAGCACGAAGTCGCCGATTGGAGGCGGCCAGTTCATCTGCAGTCCAGGCTTGAGTCCCTGAGAATCCTCAACCTTGCCCCAGATCGTGGCAATTCCACTCTCATTGGTCCCAATCGTCTTGAAGCCAGAGAAGAGGAACAGCACAAGCAGGACGATGATGACCAACTGCAGCACGCGGAAACTCAACTGCAACGCCTCGCCGAGCGATTTGTTGGCCGGGTCCATCGCTTCACGCAGTGCAGCTTGTGAGCCGACTTCGGCCGTCACATTGAACTGCGCAGAAGCTTCACGCCGCGGCGCCTCGATCTCCATTGGAGATGATTCCGTCAGCACGCCATGCACATCGTTGTGGTCGTTGTTTTGGGTCACGGAGTTGTCGCCTCGGATTCATCCACACGCTTTGATGGCATGGGAATGGCCCCATCACCGCCATTTGTGCCTTCCATGTTCATCAGGTGCCATGGAGCGAAGTCCGTTTCCAGAATCACGGTCGTATTTTGGGCCAGCGCCTGTTCGAGCGCATCAAGCCAGATCAGGAAGACGGCAAGATTTTCATCCTGACTCATCTGCTGAAGGTACTCAGCCGCCTGTTCTTCACCTCGTGCCCTGATCTCCTGCGCTCGCTGCGACGCGAACGCCATGATCTTGTCCGCAGATGTCTGAGCCTCCGAAGTGATTCGCAGCGCTTCTGCCGCGCCACGGTCACGTTCGGCTTCCGCCAACGTGTCGCGACGAGCCTTCATCCTTGCGATGACGGCTTGAGACGTTTTTTCCTTGAGCACGATCTGGCTGACTCCGGCGAACAATGGCTTAACGCCCTCGCCGACAACAGAGCTCATGCGTTCAAGAATGGCTGCTTCAGCCTGATCAAGCTGGCTGTCAGTGCCAAGCAGCTGATCAAACTCATACTTGCTCAGCACCGACAATGCATCACGAAACTTGGTTTCAAGGATCGGCTGCGCTTCTGAAAGCGATGAAAAGCTCTCATAGAACTCGAGCGGGCCATTGCCCTCTTCATCGATCTTCCACAGCAGAAACGCTTTGGCCACGATCTGCTGACCATCACTGGTCTGCAGATTGTCCATCGGCGTCTCCACCAACTGCACCCGAGTATCCAATGTGTCGACTCGATCTGCGAAGAACGGCATTCTGAAATGCAGCCCAGGCTCACGAATGATGCTGGAATCACTGATCTTTCCAAATCGACTTCGGATACCCACTTCATTGAAGGAGACCGAATACGTCATGCTGAAGATCAGCAGAACAGAAAGAATGACAACTCCGACGATGACGGCGGCGTACTTTTTCATGGCGATGTGTTCTCCTGATCAAGCACACCCTCGAAGATCGTGTTGGGAGCAGCAAGATCGCGCAGCTCGACATTCACGTTCATTCGTTCTGGGGGGATGCCCACAATATATTTTCGCAAGCCGCTCAAACGGCGTACATATGCCTGCATGATTGCGCGTTGCTTGTACAGCTCAGGAGCAGCGTGATACGCCGCAACCTGACTTTGAACACGTCGAGCCTGAGATCGCTTCTCCATGATCTCTACCCATCGATCCCGCTCTGCAGAATCAACGATGGACGCGGCTTGCCCACCGCCCTTGACCAACAACGCTTCAGTTGCCAGGACACGATCGAGAAGCTTCTTGTCTGCGTCAGCTGTGGCCTGGTCACTCTTGCCATGTTCACGAAGCAGTCGGTCACGCTCCAAACGTGCATCATCAACTGCATCGATTGACGACTCGATATCGGGCACAATGCCGGGATCACCGACGACTGCGGTGAACAACGAGTTGCGACTTCGCTCGGCACGAGCCACGACCTGGTCACGTTGCTGCATCGCCAGAGGAAGATCCTGAAATCCAACTGCAGCTTCACCGGGGGGACGAACGATTGGTATGTCCACCGCGACCAGCTGAATGCCGACCTCATGCGCATCAAACACGGATTGGATGCGCGTCTGAAGGATCGTCGACAGGCTCGCACGATGATCCGACAGGACATCATCCAGCGTCTGGGTTGACATGTATCGCGTCACAACGGACAACGCCAAGGCCCGCAAGGCCCGTTCACGGTCAGTCAACTTCTTGTTGAATCCGTACGCGTCCGTGCCGAAGTGAAGATAACGGAGCAATCCAGGCGACCCGTCAGACTCGGAGAGAATGCGGTATTCCAACT
>JAQWRC010000225.1 GCA_029243925.1 Phycisphaerales bacterium | reverse complement strand
GTGTCTTTCTGGGTACTGGATCTCACTGCCTTCATGCAGTCGTGGATGTACTGCTTCATCGACACCCTCCGGAATGTGGGACATGGGATCTGGACGGCGTACTCCTCCTGCTGCCCTCATCGAGAGCGATTCGCCGTTTGTCCGATTTGCTTCTTGAAGCGGCGGCCTCGCGGGATTGCATGCTCGTGCCACCCGAGCTGACGTCCTTGGGCCGATTGCCAGAGGCGGTCGTCGTTCCCGAGTGTTCATGGCCTTCAGCGATCGAAGGGCAACTTGCCTGGCTGCAGACACTCCAGTCTTCCAGTGGAGAAGCACTGGCACCGCTGATGGGGCGTGGAACGGAAAGCGACGAGTCCATAGAAGAACTTGCGCGGCGGTTGGCGAAATTGTCATCAGAGCTTGGAGGAGCTGGGCTTCGATTCCTTGATGTCGCCGAACACGAATCGATCATTGGAACATTCGAGGAGCATCGATGGCGTGCCATGGCCGCCCTTCAGACAAGTCGGAACGCGCTCCTCGATTCGGTGGGATGCGAGGATCGCGACATGGCGGTGCTTCGTGCACTTGATGCCAGCGGTAGCATCGACACGAGTGAAATAAGTATGGTTGCGTTCATCAGCGCCGATCTCACATTCCAGCAGCGCGGTTTGCTGGAACGAATTTCAGAGTCGGGTATTCCTGTTCTTTCTCTGATTCATGCTGACAGTGCGCAGGAGTCGGCGTTCGACGCCGAGGGCTGTGTTCTCCCCGAATACTGGTTGAAGCAGTCGATTCACATGAATGATGATCTGCTTCACATTGTCGACGGCCCTGAAGAGCAGGCGGCAATGCTGCTGGATCTGCTTGGTTCGGTTGAGACGGTGACATCATTTGATTCTGTCAGCATCGGCGTGCCAGATACGGACCTGCTTCCCGTGATGCAGCGGGTGCTTCCGGAGTGGGATATCCCAGTCCATGATCCTGCAGGTCGAGCCGTCAGCAGCACTTCCATTGGTCGGTTGTTGTCCGCTGTGGAGCAATTTCTTGCGTACGGGCATGCGGCAGATGTTGGGCCTCTGCTGCGCCATCCGATTGTTGAAACATGGTTGGGGACGTTCCCTGATACCGTTTCCGATCACGTGGATGCGTGGGATCGATTCCTTGAAGAGTCGGTGCCTCTTGAACTTTCAACCTTTCTGCCCGAGCCGCATCGACCGATTGCCATTGCAGTTCGACCCCTGCTTCAGCAACTGCAGCCAATGCGGCATGCCGTGGAATCGGTTGCAGATCATTCGGAAATGATTCGTGGCCTGCTTGAGACCTGGGTCGCTCCATCATTTGAGGAGCTCTCCGAGATCGATCTGCGGGCACTTGATTCGATCATCGAGCAACTTGCCGAGTGCAGCCGCGCGGACTCGGCGATCGCAGGATCGATGTCCGCTGCATCGATGATGCGGATGCTCCTGTCATCTCTGGACGCAGCCATGGTTCGCACGGAGCCGGACCCCTCATCAATCGACTTGATTGGGTGGCTGGATTGTCACCTGGATGACGCGCCAGTGCTGTTGGTCACCGGGTTCAACGAAGGCGTCGTCCCTTCATCGTCGAATGCCGATCCATTTCTGCCAAATGAGTTGCGTCGATCGCTGCGCATGGTGGACAACGACCGGCGCTATGCACGCGATGCATTCCTGCTTCAAGCGATCGCCGAAAGTGGTCGCGAAACCCATCTCGTCGTCGGAAGATGCAATGCAAATGGCGATCATTGCCAGCCCAGCCGTCTGCTCCTGACTGGGGAGGGAGACGAAACCGTGCGGCGTGTGCTGCAGTTGGCAACGGAACCATCGAGCGCTCCGATCGTGCCCGAGGAATCGACATCCGTCGATGGATTCATTCCATGCCCAACGCCAATGGCTTTGACTCCCGTGCAGCGCATGAGCGTGACGTCATTCCGAAGCTATCTTGCATGTCCGTATCGGTACATGCTTCGGTACGTGCTTCGGCTGAGTATTCGAGATGACCGGCCTGATGAGCTCAGCGCAAGTGTCTTCGGCACGCTGTGCCATGATGTGCTTGAAGCCTTTGGTCTGCAGGAGATCGATGCAGGCCGTGGAATGACCGATGTCGGCATCGTCAAGCAGGAGCTGGATTCCATCCTGGATGGCTTCATTGCGAAACGATTCGGCCGTTCAAGTCTTCCCTCAGTGCATCTGCAACTGGATACATTGAGAAGTCGACTTCATTCCTACGCACATCTGCATGTCGCCGAGGCGCTGGCTGGGTGGCGTATCCTTGCCGTTGAAAAATCGTTCGGCGATGGCGAAAAAGCTGATCACCCCGCCGTCGCCTTGCCCGGTGAATCGCGGATACGACTCGTCGGCAAGATCGATCGCGTCGACGTGCATCCGGAGCATGGCTATCGAGCCATCGATTACAAGTCGAGCGACAAGGCGAAAGGTGTCGTGCAGGCGCACTATGCCACGAGAAAGAAGCAGTGGATTGATCTGCAGCTTCCTTTGTATCGACATCTGCTTCGATCCATCGGCATCGAGGTCGAACAAAGTCAGCTGTGCTATGTGAATCTCCCCGCGGATCCCAATGCCACGAAGCTTGATGCCGCAAATTGGGGTGACATAAACATCGATGGGGCGGACGAAGTGGCGCTGCAGATTATCGAGGACGTTCTCGCAGAGCGGTTTGAGCCGAATCCGGATTTTCGTTCGCCGTGGGATGATTGGGCGCGGATCTGCGGCACTGGAATCATGTCGGTTGATGAAGAATTCGCACACGGTGATCAGGCATGACCACTCGATCCGTCATCATTGCATCAGCAGGCTCCGGGAAGACGTTCACCTTGGCGAATCGTCTGATCGGGTGGATGGTGCACCGTCTTCGCACGGAGGGTGATCCTGGATGTGACCGCATTCTGGCGTCGACCTTTACCCGAAAGGCTGCGGGTGAGATTCTACAGCGTGTGCTTGAACATCTTGCCAAGGGTGTGCTTGATCCCAAATCCCTCGATCTCTACAAGGACAGTTTTGGCCTTGATGTTGCGCCTGATGCGGATGAACTGCGTGCCGTGCTCGTCTCATTCGTGCGCCTGCTGCATCGAGTGCAGATCAGCACACTTGACGGAGTCTTCCACCGAATATGTCAGTGTTTCTCAGCGGAGATCGGCCTGCCTGCCAATTGGACCATCGCGGATTCGGCCGAACTGAATCGACTTCGAGCCGAGTGTGTCAACGAGGTCCTCGAGTCAGTCGATCGGTCATCGATGGGATTACTGCTGAAACTGATGCATCGTGGCAGCCGCAAGCGCTCGGTGCATGCCGACATGACGAGGCGAATATGGGGGGGCGGATACGGCACGGAGCTGCTGCAGTTCATTCGCGCAACCAGAATGGCGCCGGATCCGCAGGCTCCCTGGACATGGCTTGCTCCCGAGGAGGACGGCTCGACGATTGATGGTGGCTGCCTGCTCGGTTCAAACGAATTCACCGCTGCGATCAACCGTCTTGAGGAGGCGCCACTGCACCTCACTCAAAAAGGCACCCCTGACAAACGATGGGTCAAGGCGCGTGCGGCAATGGTCGAGGACCTGCGGCAGCAACGATGGGAAGAGTTTCTCGGCTCCAGGCTGACGGCGATCTGCAGCATTCAGGAGGGCGAACAGTTTTACAACGGACCCGCTCCGGAGGAGTTGACGGACGTCATCAAGCCGTTGGTTCACCACGCCATGGCGTGGCGCATCAAGGAGTGCCACGAAGAACTGGTGGCCACCCGCTCCGTTCTGCTCGCCATTGAGACGGTTGGACGTCGCCGGCAGGAGCGGGCTGGACTCTATACGTTCAATGATGTCGAGCAGCTTCTTGCGGAAGCTGGCGTGGTGCGCCGCGAATCGCTTGGAGCGCTTTGGTTCCGTCTTGATGGAATGGTTCGCGATCTTGCGTTCGACGAGTTTCAGGACACCTCGACGAACCAGTTCATGGTGCTTGATCCACTGATCGAAGAAGTACTCAGTGGTGAAGGCGGTGATGTGGATCGTGGATTTCTGGTACTCGCAGATCCAAAGCAGTCGATCTATGGGTGGCGTGGCGGAACGCCTGGCCTGATCGATGATGTTGAGTCCATGTATTCCGATCGTCTGGATGAAGAGCCTCCACTGATCCAGAGCTGGAGATCATCCAGCATCGTGCTCGATGTGGTCAACAAGGTCTTTGGCACGATTGCCGACAACGCTGCGATCGGAGCCAAGCAGCATGGAGCTGAGGGCGCCGTGGCGTGGGCGCAACGATACCAAGCGCACAAAGCGGCTCGTGACCTGCCTGGCCATGTACAGGTATGCGTTCCTGCGGTTGAAGGGGAACCGCCCTCGCTGAATCACGCTTTACAGGTTGCGGTTGATCTGATCGTCGAGCGGCACGCAGTGGCGCCGAATCGTACGATCGGTGTACTTGTTTCCAAAAACAGCACGGCGACTCGATTGGTTGCCCTGCTTCGCAAAGCCGGGGTCGATGCAAGCGAGGAGGGTTCGTCTCTTCTTGTGGATTCACCTGCCGTGCTTGTCATGAATTCGCTGTTTCATCTTGCGCAGCATCCCGGTGACATCAGGTCGCTGTACCACATCGCAGCCTCACCGCTTGGGTCCGTGCTCGGTGTGGATCGCGCCGAGAAACAGGAGCGGCAGCTGCGCCGTCACACTGCCCGTGATCTTTCCCGACGCATTCGAGCGGACCTTCTGGCAATGGGCTATGCGGGTTTCATTCGATCGATGACGCTTGCGATGAAGGGGTCATGCACACCCCGTGATGCGATGAGACTTCGTCAGCTCGTCGAGTTGGCCGAGGTCTGGGATACACGGGCTACGTTGGAGCCGGGTGATTTCGTGAAGTTTATAGAGGGTACGCCCCGCAGCAGCGTGGCAACGGCTCCTGTTCGCGTCATGACCGTTCATAAGTCAAAGGGTCTGGAGTTTGATGAAGTCGTACTTCCCGAGTTGACTCGTGATTTCACACGATTCAACGATTCCATCTTCCTGTACCGAGCCCATCCAACCTCGCCGCCCAGTCGAGTCGTCCCAAAGTTGAATGACAAGATCATTGGATATTTCCCATCCATATCAAAACTGTACTTCGCGCCGAAAATGCACGAGGCGGTTCAGGATGCGTTGTCTGTTCTGTATGTAGCCATGACGCGAGCTCGTCACGGTCTGCATCTGATTCTGCTTCCACTGGAGGTCGGCAAGGAGCAGGCCGGATTCCCGACCACATCGGCGGGAATAATTCGTGCGGCTCTTCCAGAGCTGGAAAAGGCATTGCAATCCCACGCCGAGCTCGATGGTCCTGTTGTCTGGACAAGTGGGAACGCCGATTGGTCATCTGATTCGGCTCCGAAATCCCAGCCGGACCGCACCGTGCTCAATCCTCCCAGGCTGAGTCCGTCGTTACGAGTCCATCTGCCCCGTGTCGCGCCATCAACTCGTGTGGATCGAAGCATGGATGACATCCTCGGTGCGGGTCGTTTTACATCTCAGGGTGGTGCGCATCGTGGCACACTGCTCCATGAGTTGTTCAAGCACGTTGGTTGGATCGAGGATGGCGTACCAGATGAATGTTCAGTAGACACTGCGATCGCAGCAACGGCACGAATGACGGGTTCACCGGTTTCACAGGACAGTCGTGATGAGGCGATTGAGGCATTTCAACGTGCATTGGCTTCGCCGGAGATCAAGAATCGCCTCACGCGTGACGCGTATGCCGGGCAATCCCATGATGAACTTGTATTGTGGCGTGAGCGTCCAATGCATGTGCACATGGAGGATCGAGTCATCGTCGGGCGATTCGACCGCGTCGTCATTGGCTATAGCAGCGGTGTTCCTCTTTGGGCCGACGTGATCGACTACAAGTCTGATTGGGTCGGAGATGATGGGGGGCGTGCCCTGTTGCAGCAGTACAGGACTCAGTTGCAGACCTACATTGATGCACTGGTGGGGATGTTGAATCTTCCTGAAGACAGTGTGACAGCCCGCTTGTTGTGCACGGGCCCCGGTCTCGATCTTCAGCTCACATGAGCAGAGTCACAGTTCTTTGAGTGCAAAATGACAACGGCCCGTCATGAAGACGGGCCGTCATCGATTATTCATTTACTAAACCGTTATTAGGCTGTACGACCTTTGTACAGGCTAAGGATCACCAGAAGTGCGATCAGGCCAACGAATCCTGCGTTGCCGACGTCACTAATCCAGGTGGTCAAGTTAGCTGTGATGTTCGGGAGCCAATCCATACCACTGCCGTCGGTCCCAAAGATGATCTGTACCATTACGCCGAGAACCAGAACGACCAGAAGAAGGTCGATAATTTCCCGTGCCCATCCCTTTAACGTTTCGAGGCCCTTCATACACTGCTCCTTTACGAATCCATGTAGTCCCGCAGTAAGCAGCGGGCGGAGTGAAATCATGCTCACAGCGAGCACGAACTAGCCATCCTTGAAGGGTGGGTATCGGAGAAACTCCCATCAGCACATCAGTTTCAGAAGAGTCTCCACGTACTCCATGGAGGCTGGACCCGTTAAAAATAGGCTTATTTGGTGCAGCAAGCGGCTATTTTGAGCAAAATAAATCTTATAAACCCTTTGTTTGCAGGTATATAAGAGGAGAAACCCCCGTTTTTTTCTGATCGAGTCGCAGTTGCCAGGAGAGTGCCGTGGAACAGCCAAAAGTCCAATGTTTGCAGTGCCAGTGCTGCGGATTTCGGCAGCAGTTGAGTTTCTTCGATTTCATCCGCCTCCCATTGCCTGGTGCGGATTGTGTATTTCGCAGTTGCAACCGCTGTGGTCGTTTTTGTTGCCACTGGACGCGGACCGCCTCACCATCTTCTGATGCCCCGGATCGTCCGTAATCATGCAGCATCACTTGCCTTGCCATTGCTCACACTCTTCAGCAGCACGCAGAGCACAATGCTGACAAGAAAGAGCACTGGAAGTGCAAGCATCGCGAGCGTGAAGTCATCTGGCGTGACATTGTCATAGGAGTGGCTGGCTCCAGATTTGCCCGCAGCAGCGGTGGGAGAGCCACCATCGCGAATCAAAGCGTTGAGTATCCAGCCAATTGCATTTTGAAGTCCTGCCGCAGCCAGCATCGTAATAAAGTTGCAGACGCCAACGGCCGTTGCCGCTAGTGAACGTGGGCTGATTTCAATCGCGACGGCGAACGCAATTGATTGCGTACTCGTGCAGAGGCCCATGAAGAACATGATCGCCAACATGGTTCCCATGTTCATCTGTGGAGCGAGCAAGAAAAGCCCCATGGAGATGAATCCGCCGACCGCTCCGAGTGCCAGCGGTATTTTTCGATTGCTGAAGTGGTCCGACACTTTCCCGACAACAGGGCAGCCAATCATGAATCCAACGAGCAATGCGGTTATGAGTGTGCTGCTGGAAACAGCATCGATTCCCATTGTTTTCTCAAGATAGGTTGTGCCCCAAAGCGCAGCGAGAATGCTGATGGGGAGATACAGAATTGCGCTGATGGCGCCGATGAGCCAAATCTGTCTGTTTTTCAGCACCGAGGAGAGGCACGTTGCAAGCCCTGGTCGCTTGGGCTGATCAAGCTGTTCCTCCTCGAACTGTTCTTTGAACCATGCGGGTCGTTTTGGAATGACAACGAGCATTACGAATCCAATACCAAGTCCGACCAGACCTGAGGCGAAGACGACCTGTTGCCAACTTGAAATAGCAACCAGTTCGGTGATTGGAAGTTGCCCGATGGAATCTCCGATCATCCCCGCGGCCACGGTGATTCCGGTGATCATGGCGAGTTGATGTGGGCGAAACCAGACGGTTGCAACGTAAACGGCACCAACGAATGCAAATGCGGATCCAATGCCAATGAACCCACGCCCAACTCCCGCCGCAACAAGACCATCAGCCTGCGAAAAGATGATGCAGCCGACGCCGCAGATCATGGCTGCAGTCGACACGATGTACTTTGTTCCATAGCGGTCGAACAGCACGCCAACCAACAACTGCATCGGTGCGTACACCCAGAGGTAGACGGACATGGATGAGGCGATCGAGCCAGGGCTCGCGTTCAAATCCTCCTGCAACTCCCCAAGAATAGCGTTGGGGGTCACGCGGATGAAAAACTCATACACGGTGAATGTCGCCACCACGCCCCAGAAGATCCATGCATACCATCGCCCCTGGCTCAGTTCGTTTTTTGTGAGGGAGATCGGTGTCATGTGTCGTGCACTCTGGGTCACTTCAATGCAGAAAAGAGGAGATCGAATCGATACTTTACACCATCAAGGTTGAACCTGTCCCCGTGCACGTGCCGCAGCAATTCGCTGCATGATGAATCGCCAGAGATATCCGGATGCAAGTACGCCAAGTCCGATGGACCAGGTTGCAAGCGGCACACTGAATGCCAGTGCACAGCAGAACAGAAGCCCAAGTACGGCGATCCATTGTGGCAGCGAACGTTCATGGTTCTTGAGTCGTAATGCGGCAAGATTGGTCAATGCGTAATAGATCAGAACCGTAAATGCGCTCAGTGACCACGCAAACGCAAAATCACCAATCAAGATCAGCACTCCGATGATGACGGTGACGGCAATCGCTGCAGTGTTCGGCGTCGACGATTCGGTTCGAACCTTCGCGAAGGATTCAGGCATGTCACCCCGGCGGGCCATTGCCAGCACAACTCGAGAAAGACCCAGGATGAGATTGAGCAGTACCCCGATCATGGCAGCAATCGCTGCGATGGCAACGATGGCGCCAGCAGCAGGGCCCCATGTTCGATTCGTGATTGCTTCCAGTGGGTTCAATGCACCTTCGCCGACGGATAGATCATGTGGCATGGCGGTGGAAGCGACAGCCCATCCAATGGCCATGTACATGGTGGCGGCAATGACCAACGTGATGATGATCGCTTTGGGGATTGCTCGAGCGGGGTCTCGAACTTCTTCCCCAAGAGTTGCGATGCGGCCGTATCCAGTAAATGCAACGAACATCAATGCCGCCGCTTCCGGTATGCCTGGGGCATGTGGAACTGCGAGCATGGACTTGTCGCTCTGTCCAGTATCAATGCATGCGAGCAGAAACACGATGACTCCAATGCACGCTATGGCCAGCATGACAGCGGTGACCATGACACTCCGTCGCAGGCCCCTCATGACCGTGCATGCGATCAATGCAAGCAGAATGACCGCTGCATATCTGCCCATTGTGGAATCCGGTTGGCCCAGCAGGGACAACGCATAGGCGCTTGCTCCGAGCGCTGCTGCGGCCGCCGAAGCGGACTTTGCGCACAGGAAGAGCCACCCAGCACTGAATCCGGCACTGGGCGAAATCAGTCGAGTGGCGTATTCATACGTTCCTCCACTGACCGGGTAGGTGGATGCAAGTTGTGCGCTGCTCAGTCCATTGCACGTCGCGGTCATGGTGGCGATCGCAATTGCCGCCAGCACCCAGAGGCCGGAGTGTGCCGTTGCGAGCGCAATGCTTACGAAGGCCCCCGTGCCGACGATCGAGCCGAGGCCCAGAAGGACTGCGCCCCCTGTGCCAATGGTTCGGGTCAGCGGTTTCTGCTTCTGATCGTCCATTGCGAGCATGCTATCCCCATGTGCGCCGAAGGCTGCTATGGTCCATGACATGATCACGCTAATTCCAATCGTTTCAGCGCTGCTGCTCGGTGCAGACGGTGAGCCAGGCCCCAAGCCGGTTGAGGGAGTGGTCGTCGAAACCTGGGCAGAGGATCCGCTTCTGATCGATCCCGTGGCGTTCTGCATTGACACGACCGGCCGCATCTACATTGCCGAGACGGCGAGGCAGGAACGAGGCGTGGAGGATTCCCGCGCGCAGTCGTATTGGAATCTGGATGACATTGCGCTGCAGTCGAACGCCGACCGTCTCGCCATGTATGAAAAGTGGGCTCATAAGTTTGATGGCGGCATGGATCATTTCACCCGGTACGAAGATCGTATTCGGTTGGTCACGGACAGCGACCGTGATGGGTATGCGGACACGTCGACGATCTTCTCGGATGGATACAACGACCCGCTGGATGGCACTGGATCGGGCTTGCTCGTGCATGGCGACTCGGTCTATTACACGAATATCCCACACCTTTGGCGACTTGAAGATACCGATGGCGATGATGTCGCGGATGTGCAGGAGTCCATGCTTGAGGGTTTCGGAGTTCGCATCGCACTGCGCGGTCATGACATGCATGGATTGACATGGGGTCCGGACGGGCGCTTGTACTGGTCGATCGGCGATCGAGGCTACAACGTGATGAGCCGTGAAGGCAACCACCTTTTTGACCCGACCTCGGGAGCGGTCTTTCGTTGTGATCCCGACGGTTCGAATCTCGAAGTATTCCATACGGGCTTGCGCAACCCACAGGAAATAGCATTTGATAATTACGGAACACTCTTTACTGGAGACAACAACTCCGACGGCGGTGATCGCGCCCGTCTTGTACATGTGGCTGAAGGCGGCCGAACCGGTTGGCGTATGGAATACCAAAGTCTCGGTGAACCGAATTTGCGTGGGCCTTGGAATCAGGAAGGCATCTGGAAAGAGCGACATGATCATCAGCCCGCGTGGATAATTCCTCCGGTGACGAATGTCACCAGTGGCCCTTCGGGATTCGTGCATTACCCGGGACTCGGACTCGATGAACGGTACGACGATCACTTCTTCCTTTGCGACTTCACCGGATCACCGCAACACAGTCGGGTCCTGTCCTTTGCAGTGGAGCCAGTTGGTGCGGGGTACGCCATTACGGATGTGCACCCCTTCGTCTCCGGTGTGCTTTGCACGGATGTTGATTTCGGCTGGGATGGAAGGATGTACATATCCGACTGGGTCGAAGGCTGGGTGAACAACGACAACGGACGCATACTCGCTGCGCATGATCCGGATCATGTGAAAGACCGCCGCATCAAGGAAGCGGGACAACTGGTGGCCCGCGGCATGGACACGCTGCCGAAACCCGATTTGGGGCGACTGCTTGGGCATGCAGATCAGCGCATCAGGCTTCAAGCGCAGTTTGCCTTGGCTGCACATGGCCAGGAAGCGGTTGAGATCTACGCTGCAACAGCGAGAGCCGGCTCACCGTTGGCGAGATTGCATGCCATCTGGGGTTTGGGCATGCTGGCTCGAACGACAACCTATTCACAGACGGATCCGAAGCATCCCATGGCTTCCGTTCTGGAACTGCTTGATGATCCTGATCGTGAGGTTCGCGGGCAGGCGATCAAGGTGCTTGGCGAGTCCGGCTACCAGCCAGCGTCGGAGCGAGCAACGGAACTCATTTTCGATGAAGAGCCTCGCGTCGTGTATCACGCGTCCATGGCTGTTGGTCGTCTGAAGCATCATGCGGGAATGGACGCGATCATTGAGATGCTCATCACGAATGACAATGAGGATGCGCTGCTTCGCCACGCCGGTGTCATGGCGCTGACCTGGATGGAGGACCGTGAGGCACTGCTCGAGTATTCAAGAGATGAGTTTGCATCTGTTCGGCTTGCCGTCCTACTTGCCCTGCGGAGGAGCCAGGATCCCGCTGTGGAGTTGTTCCTTCATGATCCCGATCCGCACATTGCTGCGGAGGCGGCACGGGCCATCAACGACGAGCCGATCGAAGCAGGCATGCCTGCTTTGGCTGAGCGCATCGAAGAGTTCCGTTCGGGAGACGGCGTGACGGAGGCAACCCCATCACAGGCCGCAATGCTCCGCCGTGCAATCAATGCCACCATGAGGTCAGGTCGCCCGCAAGATGCTGCTGCACTGGCTGACGTAGCGATGCACGAGGGACATTCCACGGCGATTCGCCTCGAATCCCTTGCAGCGCTCGCTGATTGGGTGGAGCCATCCGTGCGAGATCGTGTCAATGGAGCCTATCGGCCCGTGGACGCAGATGACCGGCATGAAGCAGAATGGCGATTGGTCTTATCCAGGACATTGCCATTGCTGGCCGGTGCTCAGGACGCATCGGTTGCGACGGCGGCACGTGAACTTGCGGTCGAAGAATCCATCACGCTTGATGATCGTATGGTGCAGGAGACACTTCGTGATTGGAATGGTGCCTCCCGGGATCGCATCGCCAGTCTGCATCAACTGATTCGAGATGAGCAGCAGCGTGAAGAAGTCATTCGTATCGCAGTTGATGAGGATGATGATCAGCTGCACATCGCTGGCTTGCGACTGCTTGCCGAGGATGATCCAGAGGCGGCATTTGATTGGGTGCAGCGTGATCTGAATATTGGCTCACTGCTGCGAAAGCAGGGCGCGATCGAAGTGCTTGGTTCATTGCGGGTTTCCGGCGCAGATCGTTTGATTGCGAATCTCTACAGTCAATCCGCCAGCGGGGAGCAGCCTGCCGAGCTGCATCTTGAAATCCGTGAATCGCTTCGAAATCGCAGTGAAGACACGCTCCGGTTTCTTGATGCGATGGTGCTTGATCAAGAGCGTGATCCAGCATTCGCCTATTCAAATGCACTCAAGGGAGGAGATGCTGAGCGGGGGCGAAAACTCGTGCGGTATCACGCCGCGGCCGCATGCTTGCGGTGCCATGCGATTGATGGGCATGGTGGCACGGCTGGGCCGGATCTTTCCGATGCAGGCCACCGACTGGATCGATCTGAGCTCCTAGAGTCAATCGTCGATCCCGGAGCCACGGTGGCGGAAGGATATGGTGATGTCACGGCGATGCCTGCCATGACTGATCATCTTTCAGTACGCGAAGTCCGCGACATCGTGGAGTACTTGTCCACCACGCAGGGTGGTGCTCCCCGATGATGTCGTTGTTGCCAGCTCTGCTGAGTGTCGTCCTGGCCACCACCGCTGCATATGGAGCACGTCCCGAGCCGAAACTGGTTCAGGGAAGTCGAGTTCATGTCATCGGCGATCGTCTTGCCGCGGATCTCGCAGCAGAGGACGAGTTTGTAACAGCAGTGGAGGCGTCAGGGGCAACGGTGTACGCCTATGGCAAGGAAGGAAATGAAGCGGCATTCATAGAACTCCCCGATGAAGCAGGAGCACAAGATCTCATCGTGGTGTGTACCGGTCTGATCGATTCGATCCGCGGCGATGCCTATCTCAGTCAGTTTCGTGATCGTCTTGATGCGATTATCGACGCGTTGCCCACTGACCGTGTTGTGCTGGTCACCCCAGCTCCACCAGGGGCCGGGGCTCACGAAGATCGAACCACCGGTTTGAATCACGCGGTCGTGGTTGGACGGTATGCCGATGTGATCACTGAAGTGGCGACGCGACGTGGATGCCACCTGATCGATCTGCATGGGTCGTTGACGATGGCTCAGCAGCAGTTGGGATCAAGCGGGTCGATTCATGATGGCTTGCATTTGAATGCAAGTGGTCGTCAACTTGCAGCAGCGGATCTGCTCTGGCAACTCGGGTGGACGGATGAGGATCCAGACTTTGGCTTGCAGCGACCCGCGTCTTCAGCGGCTTCTCCGACACCATCGCTGGAAGTCGACATGCTGCGTGGAGAGGTTCCACTGCGTCCTCTGTCTGCGCCACAACAAGGTTTGCCTCCGGGGCGTGTGGTTCGGCTGGCACCTCATTGGGATGAGGTCACGGCCACGGTGCAGGATCTTGCCCGCGAGGAGGTCGTCGACTCCACTGCATTGCGCAATGCGATGTTTCTTTTGACCGCATCACCGGGTCGTGCCCAGAGCGCATTGGAAGTGCTTCGTCCCTACACCGACCAAGAGCAGCCAGAGTCGGTGCGTTTGGCTGCATTGGCTGCGATCGATGATCTTTCTGCAGAGACGGTGGGGGATCCAGTGGGCATCAACACGATCCGGATCGATGTGGTGCCGGTCAAGATGACGTATGAGCCATCGCGATTCGAGGTCATGGCTGGTGAGCCAGTTCGTCTTATTCTTTCAAACCCCGATGCGCAACCCCACAATCTTCTGATCTGCAAACCAGGTTCATTGAGGGCCATTGGCAGTGCAAGCGAAGCAATGGGGACCACGGCTGAAGCGAAGGAGAAGGACTGGGTTCCCGATTCACCGAAGGTGCTGCACGTCATGCCGATGGTGCAGTTGGGCGAAGAGGGCGAGCTTCGCTTCATGGCACCACAACGCCCGGGCCGATATCCGATCATCTGCACCTACCCAGGACATTGGCGGATGATGAACGGGGTCATGACGGTGCGACGCAATACCGACTGAGCATGGCGACATGAGTGACGATATCCCTACGCCCGATCTCACGGCTGTTCGACATCCGCTGCTTGAAGTCTGGACACAGGCGTGGCCCATCATCATCACGATGACCAGCTACACGGTCATGCAATTCGTCGACAAACTCATGGTTGGGCAGGTCGGCCCACTTGAGCTGGCTGCCCAAGGCAATGGTGGCATCTGGGCATTCACTCCAATGGCATTCGCAATGGGTGCGATGGTCGTCGTCAATACCTGGGTAAGCCAGCACATGGGAGCAGGCAATACGGAACGAGTTGCACGGTACCTCTGGGGCGCACTCTATATATCCATCGCGGTCTGGTTTGTGGCTCTTCTGCCCTGGGCGCTGCTGCTGCCCTGGTTCTTCAGTTCGGTCGTGCACAGCAGCCACGATGTGGAGCAGTTGGACAG